>QIMB01000086.1 GCA_003233615.1 Nitrospirota bacterium | reverse complement strand
CACCTTTGGCTCAAGAGGCTGATACTGACTCAAAGACCATTCTCGGAGGAGAGGATCAGGTTTGGGCGAGTGAGGCTCAATGCCAGTCAGCCATCCAACAAGGACTCCGTATGGCTGATCCTTCATCTGCCACGTTGCGTGTGGCCACATGGAATGTGCGATGGTTTCCTGTAGGATCCGCACCAGATCAGTCACGGGGTTCTGCGGCCCCAACTGATCTGGATTGGTTGATTTGTGCCATTCGGTGGATGCAGGTGGATATTCTGGCTATCCAAGAAATCTTGGCTACACCAGAAGCGACGCAAGCCTTGAAGACGCTCACCCGCCAGTTATCCGCACACACCGGGGACACTTGGCGATGGCACCGACAACCCTGTGGGCGACCGAATAATCACCACGTCGGCCTGCTGTGGAACAATTCCCGTGTTAGGCTGTCCAAATTTGACAGCCTCTGGCAATTGAATGCAAAAGCCTCGTCAGCCCTCACCCCCTGCGCGTCAGGCTTACGACCCGGGCAATATGCGTATGTCGAGTCCCGCACAAAAAATGGCGCCGACTTTCACCTGATAGCCGTCCATCTCAAATCCGGGCCGAATGTCTTTGCGCTGGGAACGCGTCAAAAAGCCTTCAACCGTATTGATAAGGCTGTTGCCTCTTTGTTGAAACATGATCGTGATGTGGTGATTTTGGGGGATTTCAACACAATGGGGGCTGGAGACCGGCAATCACAACGCTCTGAGCTGAAGTATCTGCGCCGGTTTGTCGCTAAAGAAAAGCCGGGCTTTTCAGACCTTGCTGTCCACCCGCAATGTTCTCATTATTTTCGTGGGCGAGCGGGGCAGCTTGATCATATCTTGGTCACAAAAGAGATGAAGGAAGTTGCTGTCACATCCATACAGGTCACAGGATATTGCGCATTAGCCGATTGCCAACGTATCCGTGGAGACTACCCGTTAGCCTATCGCCGGTTATCGGACCATTGCCCAGTCGTGATGGAGATCGAAAATACGGACCAGGATTAAGAACTCGCGAAACAAGACCTTCCCAGGTCTTTGATGATCAGGGAGAAACCTTCCGCTTGCGAGAACGTCGTTTCTTTGGCATCTCGCCATCCCCCCAGCAGGAAAGAAAAGCAATGAGAAACGCATGTTCGTGTGCTGGCTCCACAGCAAGCGGCGCCAACGCTAGGCCTACTGCCAGGGCAATATGATAGCCAACTGATCGTATGGCCACCGCCCGTTGATAGGCAGGATGGGCTCGATTCACCCACACGGTTGACTCCACTAACCGCCCGATTTCCTGATCATCTTCCCGATCTTCGAATTGAATGCCAAGACCGAATCTGGCTGCACGTCTAGGGCTCCCTCGATCCGGCAGCAGGAGATCAGACACGACCGAGACCTCGTCCTCCGTGTCATGTGAATTCCGGTTTGATGCAGGAGCAGACTCCGACGGTTGAGGTTGCACCACAAACGTATCTTCCGTTGTGTCTTCTGCTTCCGATGAGATGGCATCACCTTCGCCAGGAGTCATGACCGCTCGCATGTTCTCATTCAGTCCGGGCATACCCAATGGCAACCGTTTCTGCCCTCCCTTTCGATGTTCAACTAATGATCCCAACAGTGGGAAGAGGTTGGAAAGATCTTCTAGCACCCGTTCAATGTCACGCTCCAATGGACGAATTTGACGGGGCGGGGTTTCTTCGACAGGACTCTCTAGGTCTCCCCATTCAGTTAATTGACGCTGAATAGCTTCTTGAATGGCCTTCCGATATGCCAGATAGGTCGCCCCTCTGGCGCCGACTCGAATAAAATCACCTTTATTCAGGGTCAGACTGCCAGCCAGTCCCGGGACCTCAATCAATCCGGACACACGGTCGCGAGCCTGAGGGGTAATGCCCAGCCAATCCCATCCGGATTTGATGACTTTGCCATGAGTACTGATGGCCAACCCCTGAAGATCCTCCGGCAAGGAATGCTCGGTTCGCACCAGATATCCCAAAGCCGACGGCTTGCGTTTTCGCAACAAACGAATTTCCAACGGCGCGGTAACCGGCGCCTCAAACCGTTGCGGCGTCAGCTCCACCCCATTGATGACAAAGACCACCCCTTGGGGATAGGACGCATTCAGGATGGTGGAAAACGTCGGATCCAACAACGGTTGAAAATGCCGGGAGAGGACCTGGCCTAAAAATCCTGAATCCAGCAGTGGAGAGAGCGCATTGTGAAGCTTGAGACGAACGGCCGTGCCCTGTTGGGTCACCAGGCCAATTGGCGCCGTCCATTTCCAGGGAGCCCGGTGCCGTGACGATAAATGCCAGGAGGTTGACACATGCGTCTGTCCGCGCTTGGTTTCCGTCAGCACTTCCTCGCACACCAACAAACCCAATTTGATCCCCACACCGGCGAAGCCAATCCCCTGTCCCCGCCGTTTCGTACTGGAAGCAATGTCGTGATAGCGGACCAGATTCTTCCGTGGCATACCTGATCCATTATCAATCACCGTCAGCGTCCCCGCGGACGGATGGGCCTCCATTCCAATTCGACTTGCGCCGGCATCTAACGCATTCGCCACGATTTCCGTGAGAATGGTTTCCTCAAGCTCTCCTGGATAGGCATCCCGTAAATCTTCTAAAAGATGCAGAAGGTCAACACGAGTTTCACCCAACGATCTTCATCTCCTTCGCAGTCACGACTGACTCGACCCTTTTGTCTCTTCTACCACACGGACTCGGCGGGCCTCGGCTTCGACAAAGACCCGCTTAACCAATGGATGTTTCGTCTTAATGGCTCTATCCAATTTCGCCACACAATCTTCAACGACTTCAGATGTCACGCCATCCTGAAAATCTACACTGATATTCACTAAAATAAACTCTGGCCCCATATGCATCGTCAGAACTTCATTGACCTGCGTCACACCCGAAAGTTGCTTGGCCATCTCCCGAATACTCTGGACGACCTCACTGTTCGCACTTTCTCCGATGAGAAGTCCTTTGGTTTCATAGGCTAGCCAGATCGCTGTTCCTCCGAGAATCAATCCGATAATAACAGTGGCAATCCCATCTAAATACGCAAGCCCCGTCACTTGTCCTAACCAAATACCCAAAAATGCCACAATCAAACCCAGCACTGCCGCTGAATCTTCAAACAAGACCATAAAGATCGTGGGATCTTTCCCCCGCTGCACGGCCTGCACATACGACCACTTTCCTTTGACTCGAGAAAACTCTTTGAATGCAAAGAACCAGGCTCCCCCTTCAAAAATCAGCGCAAAGCCTAAGACCACGTAATTAATCATAGGATTCTCAACATGCTCTGGATGGAGAATATGAACCACGCCTTCATAAAGAGAAATTCCAGCACCCATCGCAAAGATCAGAATCGCCACAACAAAGCTCCAAAAATACACCTCTTTGCCATGACCAAATGGAAATTGTTCATCCGCCGGCTTCTTGGCTCTATGGAGGCCATAGAGCAACAGCCCTTGATTGCCAGTATCCACGAGAGAATGGATGCCTTCGGCTAACATGGCCGAACTCCCTGTGAACACGGATGCGGCGAATTTTGTGACGGCAATTAACGCATTGCCAATGAGTGCGGCGTAAATGACTTTTTTTGAAGAAGATGCCATGGGACCTCGTTCAACGGATAATCTGTTTTTCGCTGTCACATGAGAAAGATCAAGATTTGAACTCTATCCGATCATTCCTGCTGAAACATCTGTCCTAAGGTCTTTACCACAAACATTCTTTCATGCCCAGTATGTGAGAATTCCACAACATATCAGTAGACTTTTATGGCTTTGTCCGTGTCCCTACATACAAGACACAAGCTTCGCCCGCATGGACGTCTTTGTTCTATATTTCCTCTTTGCACACCACACATGGGATGGTACAATCAGAAGTGCCACTAAATATTGTATTGACAGAGTATTCATTCATTTCTCATATTTGTGCATATCGTGTGTCATCACCATTATATCTTTCAATGTCATGCTTAATTTTACCTAGGCATTACAGCATAGCTCGACATATTGCTGATTGATTTGTCACTCTTTTGAGGAGGCACATAATGGCGACACATGCCAAAACCGAACAGGACATTGCCATTTACCAAAAGGGCCATACAAAAGGATTCGAGCATTGGTTTGTTGATGTCTCCTGCAATGTCCTTGTGACGCGAACCTATGGCCCCTTCCCTGGCAAGGATGAAGCCCTTCGATTCTTGGACAGTGCAGAACTGGAATTACGAAAACTGTTGGATTTTGAGCTTCGACTTCGATCTGGCCGATATTCCCTCGGCATTCCCCTACGACAGGAACATGATGGATGACTTCTTGGTATATGAAGAAGTAAAATCATCTGTTCTGTCTTCCAGTACATATGAATGTACCAACCTGTAGAGGCCATGGCCGTTCTCTCTCAATGGGCACATCCATGTTTTCACGTTGCTACCAGCGATCATTTTCTCATTGCTCGTCCATCCTTCAACGGAATCCTAAACACTCATCACACAGAACCCCAGTATTTCCACATTCAATCGGAGACAATCTTCTTCACAGACCATCCTTATGAGTTATCCTAAGCCTTCCTCAGATTTGGTTATATTGAGTCTCCAACATCCTTTGCTTACGCTCTTCATCTCAATCTTACGTTTTTGGCCAAAATATTCTCAACACGATCATGGCTCATAAAAATCATCAAGGACTCTCAAGCGGTCGTACGGTCAAGGCCCGAAATCTGCACTATATACAACGTCCTGCAGATGCGGAACTGCTGGATCACTGCAAAAATGGAAGACCTGCCTATATTCTCCATTCTCCCCAGATGGGGAAATCTAGCCTGATTTCCCATACAGCCGAACAGCTCAATGCCACAGCCCATCATGCCGTGCTCATTGACCTTAGTCAGTTTCCTCTCCCTTCACGAGAAGATGAATGGTTTCACAATATTGTTCGTATCTTGGACGAGACCCTGGACCTCACGACGGACTTAATGAGCTGGTGGGAAAAACCCGCTGTTTTTGCCCTCCCCCCGTATAGACGACTCACGAGATTAATTACTGAGGTCATTCTGTCTGAAATTTCTGGCCCCCTTGTGTTGTTCATTGATGAAATTGAACGTATCGCGCCTCTACCCTTTCGCGAACACTTCTTTGAATGGCTCACTACGCTCTATGAATCACGGGCGACCGATTCCATTTTGTATCGCTTCTCATTCGTCATCTGTGGCGTCGCAACACCTTCGCAACTCATTCCTGATGGTGGACCCTCGTTATTCCAATGGAGTCATCGCGTCGCGCTCTCAGATTTTACAATTGAAGAGGCCCTTCTCTTAGCAGGAGGGCTGAGTCTTCCCACGAATACCGCTCAGGAAGCAGTGCAATGGGTGTACCGCTGGACGAATGGGCACCCATACCTGACCCAATTGCTCTGCCAAGTTTTGGAAGAACAACACCGTACAGTCTGGTTTGAAGCAGAGGTGGATGAATGTATCCGCCATTTCATCGTCAGTCCACAAGCACTTCGTGAGCCTCATTTTCAATTCGTTCGAACTTCCTTAACAGAACCTGCCAGCAATGGAATCTCACTCCTTCAACCATATTTGGACCTCTTAGAAAATAAGATAGACAGTCTAAAATCAAACCAAGGCGCGATGGATCAACTGCAATTAGTGGGTGTTCTTCGTGAAGATGACGACAACGTTGCTCTTCGTAATGACCTGTATCGCGAAGTTTTTTCCCCTGAATGGGTGAAACTGCACTTGCACCCTCAAGCTACAGTGGCTCCATCTCCCGCCCCCCAAGCAACTCCCGCACATCCGCCAGTGCCTCAATCCTCGTATATTATGGCAGCCAGTATATTTTTAGTAGGCGTAGGATTGCTGATATGGTTCTTGAGCCCCCTAGGTTCGCCCCCACAGGAAGTTCCCACTCAAAAAGTTGCTTCTCTCTCGAACGATCCTTCATCCGTTCCCCCTCAAGCCAGGGAGATAGCCCAAACATCTCAACAGCCAGATGCCCTCATGCACACTCAAGAAAAAAATCAAGAACTTGAAGCGACTATTGCCCGGTATCAACAGATTTCTGCGGATGAAGCTCAAGGATTTGTAGAACAACGAACCCGGTTAGAACACCAACTAGCATCGCAAGAGGATGCACTATCCGAATTGCACGCCAACGTACAAACATTAACGTCTGAACTTACCGACCAAGAAGAAACACACGAACAATCACTTGACGCACTGCAAGCCATAAACGCCACATTACAGTTCCAAGCCAGGACAACGGCGGGAGAATTGACGACAACCCTTGAAGAAGTCAAAACCTTGCAATTTGCGGTTCTTAAAAAATCCTCCTTTTCCCCTTCCGAAATAAAAAAACTGATGGCTGCCCGCTCAGAATTAGGAACTCAACTCAAGGCGGCCAACACGGAATTAGCCCTCGCTCATGAACGGGCCAGGAATTTCGACTCTCAGCTTTCTCAACACAAGCAGCTGCTCCAAGCTGAAAACCAACGACATGCGGCAGACCAGAAACGCTTGGGAGCGACAGTCAAGGAACTGGAGACGTCACTCGCCGACACTCGACATATTCTCGTAACGCAAGAAGGAACAGCCAGGCAACACGCGGAACTGGCACGGTCTGAATTGAATCGCCTTCAGCAAGATCGCACTAAATACAAAGAACTTCTCGCTACTAGCCAAAAAGAGTTGTCTACACTAAACACACAAGCCGTTCGGGGCGAAACCGCTTTTGCTCAAAAAAATCAAGCTAGTCAAGAAGAGTTGTCGGCACTCACAGCTCAAGCAGGCAAACTTGAAACCACTCTCGCTCAAAAAAATCAAACAATCCAAGAAGCGCAACAGGAACATGCCCAACTGACGACTGAGCTCCAAGACCTTCAATCCCAAGAATCTCAGAATGCCAGTCGCCTGAACCAACTCAAGGCTTTATTAGCCCAAAAGAGTGGAAACGCTGAGAGCACAGTGACTTCTCTACAACACGAACGAGACCAACTTACCGCTGAGTTGAACCAGGTCAAGCGAGAGCTCAACTCAGCAACAACCCAAGTGGCTGGCCTAGGCACGCAACTTTCGACAGCTCTTGGCCAAGTCGCATTCAGCAAAAATTCCTTGAAGACTATTCATGCTTCCTCCTCCGAGCAGACACAACGGGCAGAAGAACGGCTCACCGAAATGACGTTGACTCGATCAACACTTCAAGAGCAGTTACAAGAACGTCAAATAGCTCTGACCCAGGCCCAGAAACAGATTAAACAACTTGAAACCAATTCTGCCACAA
>QIMB01000098.1 GCA_003233615.1 Nitrospirota bacterium | reverse complement strand
AGAACACATAACTGCATCCGCTAAGTCCAGTGATCAGGGCTGCTGTCGCCAAGATGGCTGCGATCTTTTGCATACATCCCTCCATGGTTAAAGTACATACGGACGTTCACGTGTCGTTTCTGTGGCTCCGTAAGAGCCGACGTTTCCGTTCTTGCTGATCTGAATGTTAGCGTATCCGGGAAGGTCGAGTCAGACAACCTCCTTGATTCTAGCAAGGAACAGTGAATTCAACTGACTGTCTTCAGAGATTGCCTCCACAGCTTGACGGCATTATCACTTGAGCACAGTTCCCACGTACTTGCTTTTTGGCTCGTCAGTCTTTCCATACATGTGACGCGAAGAATGATACGCTGACACCGACAATCCTATGCCTTTGTGGCGACAGCACAATACAAGGCCAATGGCTCTGCTTCTTTTTCTTCAATTCGAACGTCTAGAAAACCTGCATTCAACAATAAGGTTTTTACGTCATCTTGAGTGTAGGCATTGAAAACATCATCACTCAGCGGCATATTTTTCATTTGAGCTTTAGTTCTGAATCCCACGACGAGTTTCCCTCCTGGCTTGACGATTCGGAATATTTCCCGAAAGTTGACTGCCGAATCTTCAAAAAAATAAATAGTATTAGACGTGCATACTTTATCAAAGGTTTCATGGCCATACGGTAAATCCTTGCAATCACCCTTTTGTATTTTTACTCTCTTTGTTGAGATGCCTTCTTTGTTGACTGTCTGTGCTTGAACCAACATGGCTTCTGAGAAGTCAATGCCTTCGACAAGGCCTTTCGTGGTGATTTGAGCCATTTGATGTAACAAGATTCCAGGACCAAAGCCTATCTCTAACACCCTATCGTGTACCTCTAATTCCAGTAGGTCCTTGATGAAATTATTTAAATCGGCATTCCCTTTCATGAAAATCCTGGACATGACCACCCGCCCAAACCAACCAGACGGCCTTCTGGCTTGCAAGGAAAAAATCCTTGTCGGTATCAGCTTAGCTATAAACATCACAGTCGCTAATTACCCGACCTTCTTCAATTGAACTCGTAGAAGTTCACTGGAAACTTGTAGAGATTTACAAAAGGAAAAACGAGTGAGCATGCTCAACCATTAGGCGGGTACGGGATCAAGCATTTCGTTATTTGGAGAGAAGATCCCAATATCAGGCAGCCATCTTTGGTGGAAGTCTCATGATGAATGGTTCCGGTCTCGGCTCGATGATAATCACCTGGATGAAGCAGCTGGCCTCCAATGAAACAGGTTCCTTCCAAACAATAAAACTCCTCTGGCGCTGTGTGGCGATGCGGAGGATAGGTCACACCTGGAGCCATTCGGACGAGAGCAGTCATTCGACCCTGTGCCTTGTCAACAGAGAGCGGCTTAAGCAAGATGCCCGGCATCACTTCTTGCCATAGCTCGTCTGAGGCACGAACAAACGTTAAACCCGCTTCACCCTCTTTCGCTTGTGGATGAGGAATGTCGTCTTTCTTACTTCCCTGACCCTCGTTTTTTACCCGTTCCATGAGTTCTGTACGAAGGGAATTCCGAGGTGCTCCAACCGTTGCACTATGCCCCAACTGACCGACGACCGTTTTAAATCCCTCCAATTCAGCCTGGCATGACACACAACCTTCTTCCAAATGTTGCTCAAAGGCTTGAACCTCTTCTCCCTCAAGAGCGCCTAAGGCATACAAGGCTGCTCGTTCGCTGGTCTCGTCGGTTGGATGTAGATGATTCATGAAACCAGCCTTCCCTCATATGGGCCTAGAATATTTCGGAGTTTCTTCATACCTAATCGAATCCGGGTTTTCACCGTACCAAGTGGCTCTCCCATCTGAGCGGCAATTTCACTTTGGCTGAGGCCACCAAAATACGCCATCTCTATGACTTCACGCTGTTCAGCAGACAAAGAACGCAAAGCATGTTGAACGAGCCGACATTGTTCATTGTACATACTCGAATCCTCTGGATTCCCTCTCGTCGCGACTGTGTCCTCGATCGTATCAAGAGAATGTCGACTCTCTCTTTCTTTTTGCCCTGAGCGAAGCCGATCGATCGCACGACTTCTCACAAAAACCGCCAGCCACACAATCGGTTTTCCCCGCGTCTGATCAAATCGATTCGCCTGGCGCCACACCTGCATGTACACATCCATCGTCACTTCCTCGGCCATCGTTGAATCATTCAACATTCGAAACGCCACTCCATACACAAAAGACGAGGTCTGATCATACAAAAGTCCGATAGCCTCTTCATTGCCTTGGGCTATCTGCTCGATCAGATTAGCTAATACCTGATCCTGCGTGCTGAATTCACTTTTCGCTGATTGATCCAAATCGGTCATGCTGTCACATCTAGTACTAGTACGAGTCGTATTCACTATTTGGATTCGTTGTTTGGGAAAAATATCCCTCAATTTACCACACCACGAATTTTTGCTCAAAAAAACCTAAAAAAGAGATCCAAATGCATTGGTCCTCTCGTAAAGCTCTATGAACCATCCACACTGGCCAGGTGAGGATTCACGTAAACCCTAATGTTAAGGAAAAAGAAACCATGGATTGGCTTTATACCAATTCCAATCCTCTTACAAGGAGATATCATGAGCCGCACAACTCTTCACACATTGCTCCCGTTCTTCATTTCAACTCTCATGGCGGTTCCCGCTTTTGGGGCCAGCCATCGAGAAGCACCACTCATCGCCCTCGATCCCGCGGCGGACAACACCGATACCTATGCCTTCCGTAGCTGGGAAGACCCGGATAAGGTGGTGTTCATTCTCAACACCATCCCCGGGCAGGATCCAGGAGATGGCCCCAACTACTTTGCCTTCGATGACACGGTCCTCTACCGCATCCATCTCGACAATAATAAGGATGGCAAGGCTGAGGATATTGTCTACGAAATCAAATTCAAATCCGAAACTCGACCAGCATTGGGATCCTTAAATTTCCCCGTACCATTTGTAGGCAATCCCAATATTGGGGCGGTTCCAGCGCTTCAGGGCATTATAGCTCTCGACGGCCCTGGGTCAGAAGGGCTTACCCGACGGCAAACGTATACCGTGACGGAAGTCCGTGGGAAGAAAGGAGGGAAATGGGGAAAGGGAAAAAAGCGAAAGCGACTTTTCAAAGGACAAACGCTCGTGGCTGTTCCATCCAATGTCGGACCCGCCACCATGCCTGATTATGAAAGCTTAGCTGCCCAAGGAATCTATACCGATGGTGCGACCGGGATTCGGGCATTTGCCGGGCAGCGGGCTGAAACCTTTGCTATTGACCTCGGTGCGGTATTCGATACGGTCAATCTTCGACGGTTTCCACCTGTTCTCACAGAGGAAGAGGACAGTAATGATGCGGCTAACCCATTCGGAATGAACCGGTTCAGTGGGTCCAATATTAACAGCATTGTTTTAGAGATCCCTATCTCGCGAGTAACCGTGGATAAACAATCCGTTGATTCCACGGTCAATACACACATCGGGATGTACGCTTCAACCAGCAGGAAGCAGGTAAAAGTCCTGAGACGAAACGGACGGTCAATCAATATTGGAAAATTTGTCCAAGTATCAAGACTGGCCAACCCATTGGTGAATGAACTCATTATCGATACACCAAGCAAAGATAAATGGAACGCTTCCGAACCCGAGGACGAGGCGCAATTTCAAGAGTTCTTCAAAACTCCTTCTCTTGCGACAGCGCTCAACTTGATCTTCGGACTTCCGGTTCCAGCTACTCCACGTACAGACCTCATGCAGGTGTTTCTGAAATATCCTGGACAATCTCTGAATGGAACCGATTGCGGTTCTCCGTGTTCAGAACTGCTTCGCCTTGACCTCAGTGTTCCCCCGACAGCTCCTGATAATCAGAAGCGATTGGGTGGTCTCGCTACACCACCGGATCCTGCAGGGTTCCCAAATGGCCGTCGACCCAACGACGATGTGACAGATATTGCAATACGAGTAGTGGGAGGCCAGGCGTTTAACGACAATCGTGTGGGAGATGGCGTGAACTTTTTGGAGAATGCTCCTGGGGCTGGGACAACACAGGTCACCACCAACGGCATCGCCAGATTTTTTCCTTATCTTCCTTTACCTTTCGATGGACGTAATCGTCGGCATATCGATTGCGGAGAACTTGGAGCAAATCCATGTAACTAGACTTGAATGTCCAGAGGGGGGTCTTCGCCCCCTCTGGACGCAGGCGAACCAAGGAATCCAATCCATGCAACAACAATTATCTCGATGGGGTTTTGGAGTGATGCTGTTCGGAGTGGGTATTGTGATCCTGATAGCTCTCCTTCAATTGCGCTCAGGAAATCTTCTATCAGTTCAAGCAGCTCCCTACATTCCGAATAACGACGCGGTCATTTTGGAAACCCTGACATTTTCAGGGGATCCACGACAACGGCAATTGCGGCACCAACTCTCTCAAGATCCGCAGAATCTCTCTTTGGCCATTCGTTTGGCCAATCATTATCTCAAGTTAGGACACACAGAGGCAGATCCACGATTTGATGGTTATGCCCAAGCTGCACTCCTACCATGGTGGGAACAACCAACACCCCCAACTGAAGTCCTTCTCATACGGGCCATGCTTCAGCAACGAGGGCATGAATTTGATGCAGCACTAAAAGATCTCAAACACATTTTGCAAAGGCAACCTCACCATGCTCAGGCCTGGTTAACCCAAGCCGTGATTCACCAGGTACGCGGTCAGTATCCAGAAGCACGGCAAAGCTGTCTGCCTCTCTTACGATTGGTGAAGACGTTGGTCTCCACCTCATGTGCGGCCAACATTTCCAGCATCAATGGGCAAGCCCAGGAGAGCTATGAAGCCTTGCAACAGAGCTATCAACACAACTCATCAGCGACGTCAGGAGAACAGTTGTGGGCCTTAACCATACTGGCCGAAACGGCCGCACGCTTAGGGAAACACGCCCAAGCAGAAGACCACTATCAGAATGCTTTGGCTCTTGATCGAAAGGATACGTATCTTCTAGGTGCCTATAGTGATTTTTTGTTAGATCAAAAACGAGCAACGGATGTCGAGGATCTCCTTCAAGAGAATATTCGCCAAAATGGATTACTCCTGAGATTCACCTTAGCCGCCCAGCAGCTTCAAAGCCCTCAGCTACAAAATTATCTAGATGTGCTCAGCGCCCGATTCACGGAAAGTCGTTTGCGAGGCGATGCTCGACATCTGCGTGAAGAAACGCGTTTTACCCTTCATCTTATGCAACAACCGCACAAGGCTCTCCAAATGGCTCAGGACAATTGGAAGGTGCAACGTGAACCCTGGGATGCTCGGATTTTCCTTGAGGCCGCACTCCTTTCAGGAAACACAACAGCAGCTCAACCTGTCCTGGATTGGTTAGAAGCTGTAAAGTTAGAAGATCAACAGATCACCCAATTAGTAGAACAATTCTCATGAAACAATGGGGCGTTTCACTATGCTCTCTCATGTTTCTCGTGGTGTGTTCGGGCGAAACCTTTGCCCACAAACCCAGTGATAGTTATCTTCGTCTGACAGTTGACGGGAACACCATCCAAGGGCAATGGGACATTGCCTTGCGAGATTTGGATCATGCGATTGGTCTGGATGGCAACGATGATGGAACGATCACCTGGGGGGAGGTAAGGGCTCAACATGACGCAATCGCCAGTTATGCGCTTTCACGCCTTCAACTAAACGGGACCGATTCACAATGTTGGAACCACATGCAAAGTCATCTTGTCGATCATCATAGCGATGGATCTTACGCTGTCTTACAGTTTTCGGCACATTGTCCAACAATACCTACGATCCTCAATATACGCTATGGGTTATTTTTCGACATTGATCCTCTCCATCGAGGGCTCCTCCAAGTTACCCATCAATCTGGTACACACACCGCAGTACTAAGCCCTGAACAACCGACAGTACAGCTTGATCTGACGACGAATTCTTCCTGGCGAGAATTTCTAGAATTTGGACGTGAAGGTGTGTGGCATATTTGGATTGGGTATGACCACATTCTGTTCTTGATTAGCCTTCTTCTTCCTGCCGTCCTATGGTGGAAGGCCGGTCAATGGCAAGCGGTTGAGTCATTCCGACCAGCCCTGCACGAAGTCCTTTCTATTATCACGGCTTTCACGTTGGCCCATTCCATCACATTAAGTCTGGCGGCATTGGAATTAGTCACGCTATCTTCTCAGTGGGTGGAATCCGTCATTGCTGGATCGGTGGTGCTGGCTGCGCTGCATAACCTGTTTCCCATTATTCAAGTCCGACGCTGGATCGTTGGATTTGTTTTTGGCTTGGTCCATGGCTTTGGATTTGCCTCTGTCCTGGCCGACTTGCGGTTGCCGACTTCATCCATGTTTGTGGCATTGGCCGGGTTTAATTTAGGGGTGGAAGCGGGCCAACTGGCTATCGTGGTGGTGTTCCTTCCGCTAGCCTATGCGATCCGTCATTCCTGGTCTTATCGATGCCTCGCCGTGCAATTCGGCTCGGTATGTATCGCGGGAGTAGCTTTCATATGGTTCATCGAACGAAGTCTCGATCTTCAATTAACCAATTGGCTCTGGTAATTGGAATACTTTAGGAGTCCCACATGCCACACACTTTCATGTACAAAACCACCGAAAGAGAGTCAATTTACCAGAGCAGTCTGCTAAGACGATTATGGTCGCAAATAATGGTCTTAGGATTATCCCTCGTCGTTATCAGTTTGGGAACAGCATGGGGTACTCCATCACTCTCGCGGCCTCCGTCCACGCTATCGCTCTCATTTAACAATCAACAGTTCTCAGCACATATCATCCATGCCCCATTACAGAAGGTCTTAACAACCTTGACTTCGTATGGACCTCTTCGATTTATCATAGAGGGGAATGCACAGAACGACTTGATCTCCTCTTCATTTACCAATCTTTCTTTCAAGAAAAGCTTGGAAACACTACTTCTCGGTTACGATTACGCGATCATTCAACGCCAGCTTCATCCTACTCAACAGACACCTGAATTTCGCTCACTCATGGAAGTGGTTATCTTCTCAAGAAATCCGACAGAACAGTCTCCTGATTCCAAGAGACCTTCCTTCATACCTTCTCGAGAAACTTCTGCTCAAACCACACTCTGGCAAGCAAGCCAAACACTCAAAAAGCAAGACCAAACCCAACCATTCGACCTCGGAACGGCAAATGGCGCAAGCGCCTTCCAATCGGCATTAGAGCAGGCCCTACAAGATGCCGACCACGAATCTCTCGCGCTGGTCAAAGAACTCCTGGAGGAATGAGATCCAACCAATCAATCACCAGAGCATCGCTAACCATTCTTCAATATGGCCCTGTGTATCTCCATGCAACGATCCTTCTATCTCGTTTTCTCAAGAACTCTTCGATACTCGCCATTTTCTGCTTTCTCTTGCTCCTGAAAACGTGTTCATCAATTTGGACCACATTATCTTGGGAACATGCTTGGGTTTTTGACTATCACCGTCCTTCCAGCACGAGGTCAGGGTACACGGGATAAATTGAATCTCAACCATCTCCTCGTCATTCCAGCGAAAGCAGGAATCCATCTGATTCAAACGAGCACATTCATCGTCGATCAGTCTTATCTTGGACAAATTCCCAGAGTGGCCTTAGGACCAAGAAACAGAATAGGATAGATTGTCACACTGAGGAGCACGACAATTCCTTTCCACGGGATGTCTCTATGGTGAAAAATGTTTACATCAAGACTTTTTCTGATTTCTGGGATTGGATGACACGTGCTGGGAGAGTTTGCCATGCTTGCATGGTCGACGAATCAAGATTCTTCGATTCACATTCGACCCACGCTCGTTCCCATGGCAATTACTGTTTCGATAGAATGTATGTGTAATCGCTACCTATTCTTGTAGACACAGGCATCCTGATCATGAAGAGATTACTCAGTGTATCCAATAGATGTAGAGTCCTTGTCCATGGTGGGGCAGGAGCGAAGCGAGCGACTGCTGCCCAGCGGACGTGCCTCTCCGAAACGCTTGCTCTCGGGTTAGAGTTGTTGCAAAAGGGGCAGTCGGCGTTGGATGCGGTAGAAACGATGATTCGGTCTTTAGAAGGGTCTGGGCGCTTTAACGCAGGGGTGGGTTCACGGCAGCAACTAGATGGGCGCCAAAGAATGGATGCAGCCCTCATGGACGGAGGCTTACTGCAAGCCGGCGCTGTTGCTGGATTGGAACGTATCTGTCATCCAATTTCAGCCGCTCGCATAGTGATGGAACAAACCGACCATGTACTGATCATCGGTTCACATGCATCGAAACTTGCCCAACACTTTGGTCTTGAACGACTAGAAAAACCAAAGAAATCGCAGAGGCAACCTCGAGCACCGGTTGTACGAACAAGACATGCGAAAACACTGGCTCTCAGTATTTTCCAATCCATAAATGAGTCTGAACTCCGAGGCAAGAGTGAGTGAGTCAGCCGATGTTCTGAGTTCGTTCATGAATCGTCGTGAA
>QIMB01000452.1 GCA_003233615.1 Nitrospirota bacterium | reverse complement strand
TCAAAGAAAATTCTGACGGCGACTCTGCCACCGAACTGATAGGCCAATTTGGTGTCGGCTTTTATTCTGCCTTTATGGTTGCCAGTAAGGTCACGGTGATCACACGCCGGGCGGGCGAAGACACCGCGACACGCTGGGAATCGACTGGCGAAGGCGAATATACGCTTGAAGAATCGCAACGTGACACCTACGGCACCACGGTTAGCTTGGATTTGTTGCCCACTGACAGCGAAGGAGGCATCGAAGATTTTACGGATCAATGGGTGCTCACACGTATCGTGAAGCGGTATTCCGACTTCGTCACGTTTCCGATCATTCTCAAGGTTGTACGGGAAGAAGTTGAAAAAGACGAACAGGGCCAGCCTACACCCGACGGTAAAAAATCTACCGTGGTGGAAGACAAAACACTGAATTCTATGAAACCGATTTGGACGCGAAGTGACGTCACTGATGAAGAATATGCCGAGTTTTACAAACACGTCTCGCATGATTGGTCCGAACCGATGAAAACATTGCGTTTCCACGCCGAAGGTCGCATTGAATACCAAACACTTTTGTTTATCCCCTCGCAGGCCCAGAGCGATCTACACTTCCACGCCTCAGAGTATGGTCTGCAACTCTATGTGCGACGGGTGATGATCATGGAACGCTGTGAGGAACTCTTGCCACGATATCTGCGATTCATGAAGGGCATTGTGGATTCAGCTGATTTACCACTGAATATTTCCAGGCAGCGTCTGCAGGAAGATCGGTACATCAATCAAATTCGTAAATGGATTACCCGAAAAATTCTCGATACGCTCGAAGAACTTCAACGTGATGATGCCGAGCAATATCTCAAATTTTGGGAACCTTTTGGCAATGCCTTGAAAGAAGGCGTCGCTGACACCGACTACAAAGACAAAATTCTCGGCTTGTTGTTGTTTGCCTCGTCGCACGATCCCACAAACTTGACGACACTTGAAGCCTATGTCCAACGAATGAAGGCCGATCAAAAAGAGATTTTTTACATCACCGGTGAATCTCGAAACGTGGTGGAACACTCCCCTCACCTCGAAGCCTTCAAAGCCAAGGAGTACGAAGTGCTGTATCTGGTAGCCCCCGTGGACGAGTTCTTCGTGCAATATGTGTTCGAGTTCCAAGAAAAACGACTGAAGTCGGTCGGGAAAGGTGCTGTTGATCTCGGTGACGAGAACGAGCAGAAGGAAATAGCGGAAAAATTACACACACTTCAAGAACAATACAAAGATTTATTCGCACTGTTGAAGGAAAAACTAGACGATCACATCAAAGATGTTCGTTTAACCAACCGCCTCACTTCCTCCCCGGTGTGTTTGGTGGGAGCTGAACACGATTACAGCCCTCAGCTCGAGCGATTGCTTCAAAAAGGTGACGCACCTAAACAAAAACGGATCATGGAGCTGAACCCGGATCATGTGATCGTGACGAAGCTCAAAGAACGCTTCGAGAAAGATCCGACGGACACCTTGTTATCCGATTACGCGGAATTGCTCCTTGGCTACGGTTTATTAGCCGAAGGGTCTCCGATCCCCAATCCGGTTCGTTATAATCAGGTCTTGGCTGATCTAATGACCCGAACGTTGTAGACATCAAGTTGATGAGCGAAGCTGGTCTACACATCTCCGCTTCCTGCGTGGACATGCACCTGCGCGAAAAGGCGAATATTGAAAATGCCTTACAAGCCACCGACTGGAAAATCTACGGTACTGGCGGCGCAGCCGAACTCCTCGGTCTCAAACCCACCACCCTCCTCTCCGGCATCAAAAAAACGGGGATTATGAAGATAGGGTAACGTTAGAAGAGAATTACAAGAAAGGTTTCAATATGGGATTGCTAGATGCTATTTATGTGATGAATTGGGGTATGGTTCAGCCACGCGGTATTTCCTGATGCCCGTGACTCTTATCATTTTTTCGAATGAGGAAGGTGTTGGCGCTTATAGGTTTAACCAAACCAAGGAAATTGTCTTACGGCCAGGCTTCACTTATACTATTTCTTAGAATCTGGGGAATGTCCACTATCGACTGGAGAAGGCTATGAACAAACTGACGGCTACCGATGCTCTTCGCCTATCCATACCGGAACGCATCCAATTGGTCGAGGATATTTGGGATACGATTGCCAGTGAGGCAGAACTCTTGGAACTGACGGAAGAAGAAAAGACATTACTTGATGAACGGCTACACGCTCATCATCAGAATCCCACTGCTGGTTCTCCTTGGGAAGATGTCTACCAGCGACTGACCCGCCAACATGGCCTTTAACCTCATCGTTCGTCCCGAAGCGGAACAGGATCTGTCCGAAGCGTTCCATTGGTATGAAAGACGACGAACAGGTTTAGGGCATGACTTTTTCTTACAGGTCGATGCAGGGCTTCGCTTTCTCGAGCGAACGCCTTTGGTATTCCCTGAAATCTATCGAGGGATTCGGCGACACCTCATCAAGCGGTTCCCCTACAAAATTTTCTATCTGGTGGAGGAGACGACAGTCGTGATCTTAGCTGTTGTATACGGCGGACGAGATCCACAGTGGATAAGGAAACGCCTTGTCTAGGCTTATTTATAGAGTGCTCTAGCATGCTCCTCGCGCAAAGTTCTCATATGCTCGCCTTTCGTTCTTGAGCCCAAATGGAGTTAGTGCTTGTCTTTGCTTGATTCAGGCACTCCACTGTTCTCCTCGGCCTCAAGCCCACCACCGTCCTCTCCCGTATCAAAAAAATGAGGATTGGAAGTTCCTTTAAACATAGCCAAAGAATAAGCAACAGAAACATCATCATGTATTCAAGAGAGGAGTGAGGGTTTTCTTTTTTTTGAGGGGACTCTGAAGAGCCTAGGTTGTTCTATTCAAAGGCGTGCGCTAGTATTATATGTAATACAATGTAATATTGGAGGAAAATATGGCTGTACTCACGCTGAGGCTAGACGATCAACTAGAGAAAAAACTCCAGCGACTTTCGAAGGAGACGGAACGTCCTAAGAGCTATTTCGTGAGAAAAGCGCTCGTACTCTACCTTGACGAATATCAAGACTATGAGACTGCGCTAGCAAGGCGAGCCGATAAAGATGAGGAACTTCTGACACTGGCGCAGATGAAGAAGGCTTTGGGTGTTTAAGGTTGTATTCAAGAAGTCTGTCCAGAAAGACTTGCGAGGATTACCCAATGCCTATCAAAAAAGAACGTTAGAGCAAATTGGAAAGGTCCTCACAAAAAATCGCTACCAGGGAAAGGCGTTAAGCGGGGAATTTGAAGGACTATATCGTTGGAGGACAGGGCAGTTCCGAGTGATCTATGAAATTCAGAAAGATGTCCTCATTATCCTTGTTTTAAAAATTGGACATCGAAAAGATGTCTATTGAAAGTGAGAAATATCATCATGAAGAGGAGGGAACGAGTGTGCATGGCTCATACCTCATGAGAACGTATCCATTTCCGGAAAGAATTGATTGAGTAAGCAATCTCTCACCGACAATCCACACCAAGCTTCACGAAATCAAACATCTCATGCCCATTGGCGTGACAATCTTCGTGTGATGCTTGTACTCCTTTCCATTTGGTTTGTGGTTTCCTATCTCCTGGGAATCGTCTTTGTAGAAACGCTCAACCAGTTTTACCTCGGCGGGATTCCTCTGGGATTTTGGTTTGCCCAGCAGGGGGCCATCTTTGTTTTCATTATTTTAACGTTCGTGTATGCGTTTGCCATGGACCGAATCGATCGTCGTCACGGCGTGGATGATAATTCAGCTCCACGCCTGCCTAAAGATATTTCTGGGACGGCTGAGTGAGTATTCAGAGTTGGACGTATCTGTTCGTCGGCATTACTTTTACCGTCTACATCGGTATTGCTATTTGGAGTCGCGTCGGATCTACGTCTGGGTTCTACGTGGCAGGGCGAGGTATTCCTCCTCTTGCGAATGGCATGGCAACCGCCGCAGATTGGATGAGTGCCGCCTCGTTTATCTCCATGGCGGGACTCATCTCGTTCATGGGGTATACGGGCACGATCTATCTCATGGGTTGGACCGGTGGGTATGTGCTCTTGGCTCTCCTGCTTGCCCCGTATCTCCGTAAATACGGGCGCTATACCATTCCTGAGTTCGTCGGCGATCGGTACTATTCTCAAACTGCGCGTGTGATTGCCGTCTTCTGTGCTATTTTTGTATCGTTTACCTATGTTGCGGGGCAGATGCGTGGCGTTGGCATCGTCTTCTCACGCTTCCTTGAAGTCGATGTGAACATCGGTGTCGTGATTGGCGTAGGAATCGTATTCTTCTACGCCGTCATTGGTGGCATGCGCGGCATTACTTATACGCAAGTGGCTCAATTTTGTGTGTTGATTGTGGCGTATCTTGTGCCTGCCGTCGCGATTTCGTGGAAGATGACGGGCTGGGCTATTCCGCAGATAGGGTTCGGTGCGACATTAATAGAAGGACAATATGCTGGCATGGCTTTGCTTGAAACCTTAGATGCCATTCACCGTGACTTAGGCCTCCCCGAATACACAGGAGCGTGGGTGGACGGGAAGAAGAGCATGGTGGACGTTCTTGCGATCACCATGGCGCTTATGGTTGGTACGGCGGGGCTGCCTCATGTTCTGATCCGTTTTTACACCGTACCCAATGCGCGTGCGGCCCGGTGGAGTGCGATGTGGGCGTTGATCTTTATTGGACTTCTCTACACCACTGCACCCACGGTGAGTGCATTTGTCCGCGTGAACATGATCGAGACCCTTAATGGAAAACCGTATTCTAATGTTCCGCAATGGTTTACAAGCTGGGAGGAAACTGGACTCATTGTCTTTAAAGATCACAATGGTGATGGCCTGATCCAGTACAGCGGCAACGCCGACACGAATGAACTCACGGTTGATCGAGACATTATGGTTCTGGCAAATCCAGAAATTGCTAGACTTCCAGCCTGGGTCGTCGCTCTCGTCGCTGCCGGGGGGCTAGCCGCAGCTCTCTCAACGGCAGCAGGGTTACTGCTGGTGATCTCTGCCTCGATCTCACATGATCTTCTGAAGTCTGTCTTGTGGAAAACGATGACGCAACAGCAAGAGCTGCGTATGGCTCGCATTGCCGCTGCTTTTGCTGTGATCGTAGCTGGAATTCTCGGTATTTATCCACCGGGGTTTGTTGCACAAGTGGTGGCGTTTGCCTTTGGGTTGGCGGCCGCCAGTTTTTTCCCGATCTTGCTGCTCGGCATTTTTGACAAGCGCACCACCAAGGAAGGTGCGATCGCGGGTATGCTGCTTGGGATTGGATTCACGGCGTCGTATATCATCTGGTTTCGTTTTGTGAATCCCACGGCCACGGCAGATCAGTGGTTGTTTGGCATTAGCCCTGAAGGGATCGGGACCGTCGGTATGGTCTTGAACTTCATCGTGGCCATCACCGTCAGTCGTTTCACCCCTCCACCTCCACGTGTTGTGCAGGATATGGTCGAAGACATCCGCATTCCGAATGGAACGTGCGATACGTCACCATTGACCGAATCATAACGCTTGTCGATCTTTTATTTGACAGTGGTTCCGGTGAATCGTGTGATTTTTGCTCAAAACTCAGGGAAATGATTTGCCAGAAGGTATTATTTTGGTTTACCCTTTCGAGTTTGATTTTTCCCCTTCTGGCTTAAGAGAGTCATGAAATTGCCCGATGGAACAAGAAGGCAGGGATGAAAGATTGAGCTGCACCCCGGCCGAGAGCGAGGAATTGACACATATGAGACAGGATACTTCAACAGTTTCGGGAATACGGCGAATGATGGGGTGCATCAGGCGGCAGATGCTGCGTGGGGTGGACGGCCATGAAGAAGCCGGGTTCGTTGTTGATAGTGACAGCAAACAATTAGATCAAGTGCGCACCATCCCGTTTTTTCTCATGCATGTTGCCGTTTTTACGGTGTTTTGGGTTGGTTGGAGTCCCGTGGCTGTTGCAACTGCCGTCTTTCTCTATGGCGTGCGTATGTTTGCCATCACGGGGTTTTACCATCGCTATTTCTCCCATCGCACATTTCGGACCTCTCGAGGGATGCAGTTTGTTTTTGCGGTCCTTGGAGCCTCTGCGGCGGAACGAGGTCCCTTATGGTGGGCGGCCAATCATCGCGCACACCATGCGCATTCTGACCAACCAGCAGATGTACATTCTCCTCGCCAACACGGTCTGTGGTGGAGTCATATGGGTTGGTTCTTAGCACACAACCAACTCGCCACACAGTTGCCTCGCATCAAGGATTTTGCGCGTTATCCTGAATTGCACTTTCTCAATCGATATGATGTGCTGGTGCCAACGATCTTGGCCGTAAGCGTCTTTTTTTTTGGTGAGTGGCTAGGGAGCGCGTACCCAAATTTAGGAACGAATGGCTGGCAGATGTTAGTTTGGGGATTTGTCATCTCCACAGTGGTCCTCTGGCATGGCACGTGTACCATCAATTCGCTTTCGCATGTGTTTGGGAGCCGACGGTATGAGACCTCTGATGAGAGTCGGAATAATATCTGGCTTGCACTTATTACGATGGGTGAAGGGTGGCACAATAATCATCACAAATATCCGAGCGCAACGAGGCAGGGATTTTTATGGTGGGAAGTTGATATGACCTACTATCTTCTGCGAGGACTTCAAGCTTGTGGTCTCATTTGGGATATTCGTCCAGTTCCCGCATGGGTGTTGAACCAACTGGATCAGTCAAGTCAGGATGGTAATTCTGAAAAGATAGCGATCTGATCTATACGGACGTGAGTGCATGAATATTTCTGTACCAATCACAATAATGTGGTTGATCAGCCTTCCTTTACCTCCTTCCTCATTTTCCTTTCAAAAAATGCCGTGGGAATTGGAGTTTTCCCTATTTGACGTTTTTTCTTCTTTCACTGTGAAAGATATTAGTGGATACAATCTATTAGGGTTCGGAGGTCTTTAAGTGTCTTGACAAGGATGCCCATGATTTACGATGCGTTAAAACCCTGACAGGTTAGGGCCACTTTATCTCGAGCATAAAGGTATTGCTGGACCAATGAGGAAATTCATGGTCAACGAGGCAAAAAATGATGAGGCAGTCGCCTGTAGAATCCTTGCGATTTTTCTGATTGGTTTCCGTAAACATTACATGATATAACAAAAACAACTGCAAGGAGACTCTAGGATTTAGGCAAGTGGACTATCAAACTTCTGCTCACTACCGGTAGAAAACCCTATGCAAGTTCAAGATGTCATGTCCACTGGGGTGGTGACTGCGCGATCCACGGATTCTCTTCGGTCGGCCGTCATTAAAATGCTCAGTCGTCATTGTGGGGCTGTCCCGATCATTGACGATGAACAAAATTTAATCGGACTTGTGGCCCTTCGAGATGTCATGCTTCCACTGTTCCCCCAACTTGGGGACTATATCCATGACAATGTTCATAGTCGTGATTTTTTGGAAATGGAAGAAGGGTATCCCGAGGTCCTACGTCGCACCATTGAATCCGTGATGACCCACAATCCGCTTACCATTTCCCCCACTATTTGTATTTTAGAAGCCGCATCCTTTATGGGCCGCAAGAATTTTCGACGCATCCCTGTAGCCGAGGATGGGAAGCTTCTGGGAATGGTGGGCATCGGGGACATTAACCGTGGCTTATTTTTCAATAGAGGTTTTCTGAATCAATAACTTAGGGG
>QIMB01000170.1 GCA_003233615.1 Nitrospirota bacterium | reverse complement strand
ACCGTTCATTGCATGAACCGCACCTTCCTGCGCTGGGTTGGCATATTTTTCAATGATTAAGTTTCGAATCGTAACCTTATTGGCATTTCCATAGAACGCATATCTTGTAAGACTTATTTCGAGCTTTTTCCCCTTTGGATTATCCGCTATAAATACTTTGTTTTTTTGAATGTCCAGAAACCATTTTCCTGGTTCAATGAGCGATAAATTCATGGCCTGCATAAGAGCCTGATCATCGATGAACAGGTCGTTCGCAAACGTGCAACCATTAAACGGTGTCCCATCTTGGTGCTTTTCGCATTTACCTTTTTGTGGAATATCCGGAATTGCCACATCAGCGACCCAATACTTGCCTTGTCGGATGAAATTTTCAATTACCATCGCACCAGATAAGATTGCTCCTGGCGACCCAATAAATCTATCACGATGTTTCGGTTTGATTTGCTGATGCCGGTGAATGCCAGATTGGAGGAGAAACGTCGTACCCTGAGGACGGTGATCAACTAACTCTTGGATGTTCGACCCTGGTTTTACTGTCACCACATATACGGATTCGATGTCCGGCAATGAGCTGTTAAGTTCCCCACTCCAACTAGGGGCATGGACAGAAAAACACACCGGCAACAAACTCATGAAGAGGACACGCCAGGTTACATTTCTCATGTTTTTGTATCATTGTTTGAACGCATGAGTTTCAACGTGTGCTACTGGAAAAATAGATTTTTGATTTCTCGCCTACATTATTATCTGGGGGAGAGGACTTTAGAATAGCATTCGACAGAAAAACACAAGCGAACATGCGCGAAAGTTTGATGTCCTAAGGCAAGACCCTCCCGTCAACCCTTGTGAATTCATATGACCCTCTGTTTGAATAGAGATCTATAGCCATCGATAGACCCGCTCTGGTATGTAGTAGCGCTGCTTATTGAAAACTATTCCAAGCAACGTCCCTCCACTCTGAGCAATGCGCTCCTTCGCATGCTGAATCACGACAGATTTTGTTTTCTCTGCTTGAATCACTAACACGACACCATCGACATGCTTACAAAGAGATAGGCCATCAATGCTAGAATTAATGGGGGGAGTGTCGAGCAGAACAGTATTGAATCGACTTCGAAGCTTCTCAAACAGACATTCTTGAGTGGCCAATGAACTGCTCTCAGCTCGATTGTTCATGGATGAATAAAGGGAGCTCACACACAATTGAGTTGGGGTAATGCGATGTATGGCATCATTCAGATCCAAGTCATTATGAATACTCTGCTCTAGCGAAGGAAGAACGGTAAGAGCAAAATGCTTGAATTGTGGCTGACTGCGATAGGCATCAACAATCAGCACAGATCTTCGCTTTTGCCACGAGCCTAGTTTCGCAAATTCTCGTACAATAGTTGAGGTCCCCTCACCCCCATGTAACCCCAGAAACTGAAGACATGTTCCCTTCGTATGTCTTGTCAAATCAGCAATACTCTGATCGAGAATGAGCATTTCTCGTTCAAGGGACTGAATGTCAATCCCAGGAAGTCTAGGAGCCCGCATGAAAGGGGCTTCCTGGAGGGTGGCCTGCGGCTCAGGTATTCTCGTTTCGAGTCGTTCGGCACGAGCCCGACGTAATACCTCGTAGACTTTACTCATTGTTCACCTTTTTCCTGAATGACACTTTCCGTAACTTGTCAGATAAGTGAGAGAATTTCATATTCAATGTCTCGTAGCACTCAAAGACTTCACTCAAGAGGGAATGTTATTTGTTGGCCAGGATAGAGTTGCTTGGGTCCCTTGATATGCGGATTCTGCTTTAACACCTGTTGAATTCGCTTGGGATTTGCCCTCCCATATCTCGCACGAACGAGACGGTCAAGCGTATCCCCTTTCTTTATGGTGTATGTCTGAAGTGGAAGTGCCGATGTATGATGTGGCCTATCAGTTCCTCGTGTTTCTCCCATATGCTCGAGGTTCTGGCTTGAAGTATTCGTGTAAATATCTACCCACGGCTTTTGCTCTCGATTACCAACAATACGGCTTTTGCTCTGATCGTCCAAAGACGTCGACGCTTGCTTTACATCTTGAGCTGACGCCAAAAGGGCTGTGTTGCGAACGGAGTGACGAGCTGGTGAAACCTTGGAACCATTCCTTGCTATTTCAGCCTTCCCTTTTGGCTCTTGCTGATTCACTTCGACATGCTGACTTCCAGATTGTGTTTTCAAGAACGCTTGATTGATAGTTGGTGAGGAGGATAATTCCACGGGCAGCGTTTGAACACCCATAGATGCTGCAGGATCCAATGAACTCGACATTTGCTCTTTTTTCGCTGCTACTAGAGTGCTTGGGAAGACGGGTTCATCTCCATCGAAGGCCTGAGTATTAAATTGCGGCTGAACAGACTCCTGAAGTCTCGATTGATTGTTTTCCTTAGAAGAAATAAGTGTGAACATATCTTGATTCAAGAGTACCCACGGTACGGTGACAAGGACCAGCAAAGCGGCAATGGCGAGAGGTACCCATCTGTTTTTCGCTTCTTTAGGATGACGGCCATCAATATCTGCAACGACTTCCTTTACAGTTTTCACTGAAATCGGTTTTTGCCGATAGCCATACCCAGTTAAGAGCGCGTTATCACAAAGAATATTGAGACGCCTCGGAATACCGTCTGCTTCGCGTATAATCAATTTGACGGCTTGATTCAGAAATATTTCCTCAAGCGTCACTCCAGACTTAGCAAGTCGATGCTGAATATATGCGAAACTCTCTTCTGTCGTTAACGGACGGATCAGGGCACGAAGCGTGATCCGCTGTCGCAATTGCCGTAACACATTTTCGCTAAGTACGGCATCTAACTCTGGCTGTCCGATGAGTACAATTTGAAGAAGTTTGTCAGTGTTCGTTTCAATATTAGAAAGCATCCGAAGATTTTCAAGCGTTTCAATGGGCATATTTTGAGCTTCGTCAATGAGAAGCACAATGGTACCTTGCTTGCCATGTTGAGCGATGAGTAGATCTTGAAGCTGCCGAATCATGCTCGCACTGTCACTTGAACATGGCTTTTGACCAAGCTCGTCTAGCACGTGATCCAACAGGGCGTTAAACGTGAGGTTTGGATTATAAATAGAAATTATTCGATCATGCGGAGTGTCAACATGCTCCAAGAATGCACGAAGAATCGTCGTTTTTCCTACTCCCACTTCGCCAATAATTGCAATAAAGCCCTGTCTTTGCTCAATCCCATAAATGAGAATAGCCAACGCCTCTCTATGGCTTGGGCTTGTATATAAAAATCTCGGATCTGGGGTTGAGTGAAAAGGTTTCTCTGTCAGACCGAAAAAATTTAGATACATGATGTTGGTTAGGTAAGGTTTTCGTTATGCTTGATGCTGACAAGGATAGGCAATCCAAATTCATGGGAGACGTGTTCCGGCCTGGTGTACCCGCTTTGGAAATATTCAGCAGCAAAAGCTAAGCTGATGCTTGCCGTACCTCCAAGGATGATTCCTAAAAGAATATTCAAGCCTACCTTTGGCTTAATCGGCGCTACTGGTAGAGTCGAGGGTTGTATAATACTGATATTAGCCATCTTCAACGCATCCATTTCCTCTGAAACTCTCGCCTCTTCAACCCTTGCAAGATAGATTGCATAATTTTTTTCATGAGCATCGACTGCGCGATCAAGTGTATCAAGTTCTTTCTTCAATGCATCCAGCTTAGCGAGATGCGCATCTATTTCTTCTAGATGATGATGAATTTGTTTCATCCGTGATTCAAGGGAATGATACTCTGACTTTGACTTATGGATTTCGATTTCGAGCTCTTGATAGACAGGATTCTTACCCTTTGTCACTCTGTCCATGAACTGGGCTTCTTGCTCTTGCACGAAAGCTTGGGTCAGAGCTATTTCGTTGTGGATATTTTTGACACGACGGCTTGTTTTTTTATAACGCGTGGATAGTTCCTGTTCTTGAAGTTGAAGCTTCAGTAAGTTGCCCTTTGTCTCATCAATAACTTTTTGACGTTCAGATACGCTGGTAAGAGAAATTTGCTTTGGGATCCGTGAAATTTGGCGTAAAAGAGCTCCCAGCTTGCTTTTTAATCCTTCCCGATCATTTTGCGCTTTCTTGAGATCCGTATCAAAATCTCGACGTTGTGCGAGGAGGAGACGTTGCTCTTCTTGAAGCGATGAGAGACCATGACGCTGCTTAAAATCTTGGAGTGTATCCCTCGCATCGTTAAGACTTTCTTGCCTGGCAGCAACCTGGCTTTCCAAGAATCCAGCGCGAGGGTTGCTGAAGATCTGAAGATGGCGCTCAAGTAAGAAGTCAATAAGAAGATTGACGGCCTTTGCCGCCATTTCAGGGTCATGATGCTGAAAAGCAACCCTGATCACATTGGAATTTTTGACGCCTGCAATGGAAAGATCTTTCTGCATTTGAGTAATGCTATTTTCTAGGTGAATGACCCGATCTTCCCCAGATTCAAAGTCAGGATAGATATTCTCCACGCCAATTGATTCAATGACTCGTGCAAGGAGATCACGACTCTGCAAGATTTGCATTTCAGATTCTACGACTCGTTCTTGATCAAATGATATTGCGGGAGTAGCAGATCCAACTTCTGGCTGATACACGTGTTCTCGCCCCATCTTGACCATCAGCGTTGATTCAGCTTCGTAGGTCGGTGTCATTAAGAACGTCCCAAAAGTCACGGTTGTAACTGTGCCAAAAAAGACAGCCAGTATCATCAATTTGCGTTTAAAGAAAATCGTCATGATGTCCCTGAGACTAACTTCAAACATTCTCTGCGGTTCTGTTGTCATCATGCTACTTCACTAAAACCCTACTATTGTCTTGATCTTCAAGTGGCTGACTTCTGTATTAGCAATGTGTCTCTGATTGCCAGTAACTCATTGCAATTAATTCACAGGAAAGAAAAGGTTAAATCCAATTGGAATATTACGACGTATATATTGATCCACCCAGAGGTTAACATTTGCGATTGGAGACCGTGGAACATAGACAATATCGAATGGCACCAGACCAATATCCTGGCTGAAGTCTTCTCCTGTGAGAACCGCACTGATATCCACGGGGATAACAAGTGGTTCTTTGCCTCGTATACGTCGGATGACGAGTACTTCTTGCCACGCTTTTTCAGTGGTCCCTTGAGCCCGTGAAATTGCTTGCATAACGGTTAATGGACCGCTGAGTTCAAACTCTCCAGGTTTTTCTACTTCTCCATCCACATAAATCCTGGCCCCGAATGATCGGACGATCACTGTGATTTCAGGGTTTTTCAGTTCTTTGTCATATACCTGTGTGATGAGATCAGTCAGGGCTTGCGGCGTTCGACCAGCGGCCATAACCTCTCCGACTAATTGCAGAGAAATGCGTCCATCAGGGCGAACAGTCATAAAGTCACTCATCTCGGAATTATAAAAAAACTTGATGTCCAGTCGGTCACCAGGTTGAATGATGTATTCCGCACTCAAAGCTGGTCCGACTATCCCCACATCCGTGCCTGGCGCTCCGACAAGAGTCGGCCGCTCTACGACCACACTGGGGGAACACCCAAATACGGATGCGACGATGATCAAACTCAGAATAAACCTATGGATCATTGAATCCTCATATTATGACGTTTCAAACTGTACGGAATGGACACATCCAGAAAGATTTCCGCTTGCTTCAGAACGTCACCATTAAAAATTTTAGTCCGTTCCCAATTATTAATAGAAATCCAATGGGACATCCCCTCTCAGCCTATTCCAAAAATTATTAGGGAAATACGTTTCTAAATGACATTAAGACGAACGTAACCAAGAACTTCGATTTCCTGGGAAACGTTCGTGAGAAGGGGAAAGATGACAGCCTAGGTGATATTGGGAGTATGTCCTTCAAAGGAGCTGAAGATATACTCATGAAGGAAGAATGAAATAAATGAAGGGATAAACACATTAGTAAGATATGGTTTCAGTATAACTCAATGCGTTTGAAAATTGCGAGTTATTCTATATCAAAATTTCCAATGACATGAAGGGTTTCGCATACACCATTGCCAAGAATTTTTCGATCTAAAACGAACATGCGCACCCAACCTCCAACATCTGGTTGGAGTCCTCTTACAAGTAACGATATGTAGAAGTTTAGTCTGCGAGTAGAACGCGCAAGGGTTGGTTGTTACGAGGATTATTCATGAATGTACTGATTGGATTGGCTTCCATCTTCAGGCAGATGGGATTGCCTGAATTGAAGCTACATTCTTTGAAGTGAAGCGTGCGGGAACCTGTCCGGTGTGGCTGTCGAGAAATTAGCGACTTACGTTTTGGTTTGAAAAGGGAAAGAGGTATGCACTGATTCTTGGGTGAGCACTAAAGCGAAATAAAATATGTGAATGAACACTCCTCACACCCTGGACAATCTGTCCGATATGACTGACTTGAACCTCTTACTCTAACTGTATCGGAGTGTAAGGAAATTTTTGGTGTGAGGCGTCAAACTTTATTGAAGGTCCCTGTAGCAAACTATCGTGAACAGCACGTTTACATAGATGACCAACCGTGCTCTTTTCTGACAGATTGACTTTTAAATCAAGCCAGACTCTTTTGGCCCTCTATAGTTATTCGAAGAATTAATTGTAGTTTTTAATAATGGAGTCGATTGTTTCATCTTCATGATATTCTCGTATTTTTTTGATGGTAGCAAAGTCTTGTTCGATGGGGTTTAAATCCGGTGAATACGGCGGAAGGAATCACAGGGTGGCTCCAGCTTGTTCAATGAACTCTTTGGTTGTGTCGGAATGATGAAACGCCGCATTATCCATCACCACCACATGATGGGTATCCAAGAGAGGGCAGAGGCTCTGCTCTAGCCAGTGATTCAAGATCAACGTATCACACGTCCCTTCCCACAATTGGGTGGCTTGCACACGCCCATCGATGTGGGCCGCTAACAAACACGTACGCGGGCGGGAATTTCCTGGGCGCACCCCAGACACTTTCTGCCCGCGCGGTGCTCGGCCATATTGCCGGACGACGGCCGGTTCAAAACCGCTTTCATCAACATACACAAATGTTTTCTGTCGTCTGGCATAGCGTTCGCGAAGCCGCAAATAGGCCTTTCGTTTCATCGGGTCGCGCTCTTTGTATCCCCAAGTCTTTTTTTACGAGTGATTCCCCATTTTTTACATGCATAGGAAATCGTGGACGGGTGCACCTGAAAGTCTTTGCCCAGCTCTTTCAGCCGGGCATCGGGGCGCGCGGCAAGGGCGTGCTGTAACGCCTCGTGCTTGACGATTCGTCCGGTCTTTGGCCCTGGTTTGCCAGCTGCCTGCACGCCTCCTTTCATCCGCAGCCAG
>QIMB01000239.1 GCA_003233615.1 Nitrospirota bacterium | reverse complement strand
CGATGAATAGTGATTGTGCCAATCCTTGCCCCCAGAATGTGGGATGCTAGAAGTTTGACCACAACTTCGACTTCTGGAAGTTCAGGCATGAAGACGATTTCTGTCTGAATACGAAAAGTATGTCATCACATGTGTGTTTCCATCGAGACTGATCTGCCTATACGAGACACTGGTCACGAGTTGTAACAGATTTCTCCTCGAATCTGGAAATATCCCTTGTGTCACCTATCCCCCAGCAAGGAAAATTAGGAGACATCCTGAATGTATGGTGCGAGCCTTTCGATGTTGCTCAAGCCCTAAGAGGCTCCGTTCCCCCCCGTGTCATCTAGAGCCCTGCGGCACACTCAGCACCGGCTTCGCCCCTCCTCATGTCATCCAGAGCCCTTCGGCATGGCTCAGGATAAACTCCGCCCGGCGGAGTCGAAGGATCTCGCCCCAGCCCAACCAGTCCATGTGTGCCCTGAGCGCAGTCGAAGGGGCTCAGCCAGATCCTTCCTTGCGTTCAGCATGACAACGTGGAGGCAGAGCCTGCTCGAGCTCGACCCATCCATTCTGTCTGATCCGAAAATTGGCGAGTGGTGTCAGGAAAGAACAAAAAGGAGAACGGAGAAGTCCTATTGAGTGAGTGCCAGATATGGCTCAGGACGCGGGCATACACTGCGCAGATTGACCAGATTGTGGTGTTTGTGACTCGTGGGAAAATCGACATTGACTCTCGGATATTCTATCGATAGAGTATCTGTAATACGAACTGTTAATCGATAAGGAGAAGGGTATGGAAACCGTTACGATCTCGCCAAAGTTTCAAGTAGTCATTCCCCGTCAGATTCGAGAACAGCTGAAGCTTGTCCCGGGGCAAAAAGTCCAAGCCATTCTGTACGAGAACCGAATCGAACTCATCCCGCTTCGGTCCGTCAAACACATGCGCGGCTTTCTGAAGGGGCTCGATACACGAGTCGATCGCGACAAGGATCGTTCATGAACGTGGTGGATTCCTCTGGCTGGTTAGAGTTCTTCGCCAATGCCAACAACGCTGCATTCTTCTCAAAAGCCATCCTGGACTCCTCTCACCTGATTGTGCCCACTCTCAGCTTATTCGAAGTGTTTAAACGCATTCTGCAACAACGTGGAGAAAATGACGCACTGCTCGCCGTTGCAACGATGCAACAAGGACAAGTGATTGATCTTACACCATCATTAGCATTAGCGGCTGCCAAGCTTAGTACGACGACCCAACTCCCTATGGCCGATAGTGTCATGTTGGCGACCGCTCGGGCGTATCACGCAACACTGTGGACTCAAGATGCTGATTTCAAAGGCCACGCTGATGTACAGTACATCGAAAAACGTCGTAAGTGACCTCATAGGATTGAGGGTCACGGATAAGTTCATTGTGTAATAGCCACCGAGAGGCGACTAGAGTGTAATTAGGCGTCAAATCTGTTTTTGCAGTCTCTCTCTGTCCATCCGATCGAGTCGAGTGTGGCGTTGCGCCCAAGACCAGGTCTAGAATGAAGGCCTGCTGTCGGCAACCCTTCCCAGCCTTTTTTGTGCGAGCCTCTCTTACTCTCATGTTTCAGCACGAGCCCCCTGCGCACATGAAAAACCTACTCATATGTTTAGCATGATTGGAGAAAGACGGTTCCCAGTGGATGGAGCAGGCCAACGATACAGGGCCATGAATCGAGACCTGAGCCCAACACGGTCCTAACACCAAGGGACGAGCTATCCCAAAGGGTCGCAGGCCATAGCTGTCACGTAATAACAGATTTGCCCCCTATGTCCCTGTCTGGTTTTTTGTTAGAGAGGTGCTCTTATGGGAATGATGAGAAGGGCTTAGGGGATGGTGAAATATTCATAGAATCTGTAAAAACCCTGTTCGCCATCAGCTCTTCAAAAAAGTCACGGGCGTCAGCCCATGTCCTTTTCTCAAGAGGGGGTTGGGCTGTCTGGTGGGTGAAGTTGTCTCAAGGCCTTCGTGCATGCGTCTTTCAGGGGTGGGAGATCATCAGTGATCACCGTCCAAATGGTATCGAGACTGACAATATCATAGGCATGGCGGATGAGGTTGCCGATTCCTCTAATGGAAGCCCACGGAATATCCGGGGCGAGCATCGGACCATCCTCGCCCAGCTTCACCGCCGCTTCGGAAATAATCGCAATCGACCGTTCAACGGCGAGACGGTTGTTACGTCATGTTGAAAGGCTTCTTTGGAAAGCTCGTCGGTGAATTGCTCAATATGATTGATCTGGTCAAGAATGTCGTGAAATCGCAGGGCGGTTGTATCAGAAGGCAAGAACGGCCTCTCTTTCCACGGCGTGTTTGAGGCGGGGTTTTTCAATCGGCGAGCGAAGTAAATCGACCTTGCAGCCAAGAATTTCTTCGAGGCGGCGGTGAATACTCACAATGGCGAAGCCTATGCGAGTGGTGGGGTTGAACTCGGCCAGCAGATCCACATCCGAGGCGGCGGCATTGTCGCCTCTGGCCACCGAGCCGAATAGATACAGATGGACGATACCTAGAGCTTCAAGCTCTGGCTTGTGTGCGTTCAATGTGGCAATGGCATCTTCACGTCTCATGGGAAAATTATAGGGCTCTCTGTGGCAAAGGGAAACAACAACCCAATCTACCCCATGGGGTCTAATCCAAGAAAGGAAAGATTTGCCTCATTGGAATCTGTGTAACCAATTGATTGTACAGAGATGTTCATCATTCATGAACTCTCATTTTTAACGAACAATCGGGCCAATAACGGGAGTTCAAAAACCGATGAATCAATAATTATTTCAACAAGGTAGCCAAAATCCTGTGCAACGATTCGTCCCTTTGTTGGGTGAGACCCCATACCGGCAGGACGGATGATAACGCAAGGAGTATCGTCACGTGAACGTCCTGCAGGCAACATAGAACGTGTTGCTCCTCTTCATGTATGCACACACGGATTTCTTCCAAATCTGAAACGACTGCGAGCGCCACCGCCGATCATTCACCGTCTGCTGGAGGTGGCGGCCAAGGCGAAAGAGGTTTTGTGTCAGTCCATGTAACGTGAAAAAGCCAAGAGGTCAGGTCTAAAATGAATGCCGATTTTCGGCTACTTTTTTGCAGTGTAGGCGCGGGAGGCTCTCTCAGGGCATAGCGCGCGCGCCGGGCGCACATGAAAAACCCTAACCATCTGTTCAGCATAATTGTAGAGAAAGACGGTCCCTTGCAGATGCAGCAGGCCAACAACACAGAGCCATGAATCGAGACCTGACCACAAGGTTGAATCCTCCTCTCCCTTGTAGGGAGAGGAGACGAGGTGAGGGTGACACGCACGAGGATGAGCCGCATGTCTATTGAGTGTTGTGTAAGGGCTTCCTCGCAGCCGTTCCCCAACGTGTGCAGTGAGCCTATTGGCTTTGGCCCCTATCTCGTGCACCGTTCAACCGCCTTCACCCTCACCCCACCCCTCTCCCTGCCAGGGCGAGGGAGTATGAATAGACACGTCATCCTTGTGTTCATTCTTGCCTGTTGTCGTGCTTTTTCACATCGAACACCATTGTCCTCCATCCGGCTCGAACCATGAATTCCGTATGATCCCAGATGTCTCCTCGAATCTGAAACTATACCGTATGTCACGTATCCGCCAGCAAGGAAAATTGGGATCATCCTGAACAGATGGTTCGCGCCCTTCGCTGTTGCTCAGGGCCTCAGAGGCTCCGCTCCTCCCGTGTCATCCAGAGCCCTTCGGCATGGCTCAGGATAAACTCCGCCCGGCGGAGTCGAAGGATCTGAGCCCCGCCAACAGAAGGCATGCGTGCCCTGAGAGCAGTCGAATGGGCGCAGCCAGATCCTTCGCGTTGCGCTCTGGATGACAACGTGGAGGCAGAGCTGGCTCGAGCTCGAACTAAACTTTCTGTCTGATCCGAAAATCGGCGAATGGTGTCAGGAAAGAAGACGAAGGAGAACGGAGCAGTCCTATCGCGTGAGTGTCAGATATCGCTCAGGACGCGGACATCCAACTGGAATGGATGAAGTCGTGTAGGATCATCCTGAATGTATGGTTCGCGCCCGTCGATGTTGCTCAGGGCTTTCTACGATACAAGGACAGATTTGGCGAAGGCTCTGAGCCCCGCCCAACAGAGGCCATGTGTACCCTGAGCGCAGTCGAATGGGCTCAGCTAGATCCTTCGCGTTGCGCTCTGGATGACAACGTGGAGGCAAAGCCTGCTCGAGCTCGAATATACTTTCTGTCTGATCCGAAAATTGGTGAGTGGTGTGAGGAACGAATACGGAGGAGAACAGAGAAGTCTATCGCGTGAGTGCCAGATATGGCTTAGGACGCGGCCATCCAACTGGAACGAATGACGTCGTTTGGGATCTACAGAAATTATGGCTCGAGCCCGGCACCGTCCTCATGCTGAACACATGACTCTCGCCGGGTTCAATGGAGTCGCTGAGGATGAGAAGAAGAACAGGGATGTCTACACGTTCACCATTGTGTCATGCTGCGCAACACGACGTACTGTTCAGCATGATTGGGGAAAAAGACAATCCCCTGCAGATGCAGCAGGCCAACGACACAGGGCCATAAATCGAGACCGGAGCCCAACACCTATGGCACATTGTTTACCTGAGAACCATGTCGTCGCTCGCGATATGTTTTGAACGACGGCGAGAACATGTTGAATATTCACAAGAATTCGCTCCTTACCAAACAGTACGAACATGTTGATAGTCCCGTATATGTTTGTCTTTGGTGATGATCGTCGCATTTTCCTCTCTCGCGGTTGCCACAATAATCTGATCAGCAGGGTCTTCATGAAATGGTTGAGGAAGGGTCGTCGAACGGTAACTGAGTGTTGGGGTCAATGGGATAAGCCGTAGCTTTGACATCTCGAGTGCCTCTCGAATCCATTCCTCAGGATCGCAGGAAATGCCAATTCGCTTCTTTTCTAACAACTTACTGAACTCCCAGCAAGAAATAACAGAAAGAAGGAGTTCCTCGTACGCATCTTGATCTGCGATGATTGATCGTACGCGTGAAGAAAGCTTCTTTGGATGCATATGCCACCAGACCCATGCGTGGGTGTCGAGAACATACTTCATCGGCAAACGTTCCAAATCTCCTCACCCAAAGGCGACACAATATCATGTTCAAATACTAAGGCCTTCGCTAATTTACCAGGTGACGATTTCTTCTCTGCAAGCGGGATGATCTCGGCAAGAGGCTTCCCTCGCTTGGTCACCACCACAGGCTCCCTCGTTGCTGCCACTTCTGCGATAACCTGAAGCGCGTGCATCTTGAACTCTGTAATTGCCATCGTTTTCATGTGACCTCCTCCAAAATTGACGATATATATAAAGTAGTCATTTAAAGTGGACATGTCAAGAAGCGCTGATTTTCTGAACACGTATCCTATAGGGCCGAGTCATCACAGAGACCTCACGCAGCATCACAAACGATTCGTCATGAAGGAACATTGGCGTTTTAATGGATCATACGCAAATTATGGTTTTACCCATACAGCTTCGCCACTCTGAATAAATGAAATTTCTTGTCTCGGACTCCTCGTACGAGCGCGCGGAAATTTTTGAGCTTGGCGTCAAATGACTCGGCTGAAGCATTGGTACTGCAATTGATGAAGTAGTTGAGGATAGTCGGTTCATGCAACCGTATAGATTCAGCTGGGACGAGGAATGCATCAATGGCTTTCGCTTCCACCTTCTGATACCAGTGCGTGAGTTTTGCTTTCGCCTCGAGTCGTGTGGTGCTGTATTCGTAACACGCCCGAAACAGCATGGAGAGCTCGTAGGCCGTCTTGAGTGTTGGGTGTTCGCGAAAGAGGATCGTGGCGCGCGCTTTCTGTTGGTCGTACCACTGACTCTGCGGTTTAAAGAGGAGATACCGGCTTCTGGCCAGGAGCTGTTTGGGAGTATCGCCGTTTTCAAATATCTGCGGGCGATAGGGTTTCTTGTCCTGTTGAGCTTGTTTAATCTGGTGGTTCTCGTCTTTGATGGCTTCTCGTCGCACCCCAATGCGAATTTCCTGTACAGCATCTGAGACGAGGCGTTGGACGTGGAAGCGGTCTAAGACGAGTGTGGCATTTGGGAACGCCTGTTTCACCATCGCGTTCATCGACTCTGACATATCCAGCGTCACTTCGGTGACGAGCATTCTGTTCTCGAAGGGGATTTTCCCCAGAATAGGCGTGCTATCACACACTTTCGTCCCCTCCATCATTGCGACTCATGCCCCCTGTTTGCCATGCGCGGCTTTGTTGGTCAGGACGGTATAGAGCTCGCCATTGGTCACGGCCACTTCATCGATGCTCAACTGGGGGCCGATGTTCTCTGGAAAGAGCATCCACGTGTCGGCATGGTCGCGCTGGCTCCAGTGGGTGAATCCGCTCAGATAATGCGTATACTGCTTTTCAAACTCTTTAACCGGGATCTTCTGGGCTTTGGCGATGGCGGCCAGCGAGGTGGCTTCTGTCTCGGCCGTCTTCTTTGAAAAAAGCGGCGAACTCGTGTTCAAGCTGGGTTCCCGGAAAAACAAGCGTGATAGTTCGTTTGAGATACGCCTGCTGCCCCTCGAGTTGCCAGTACCTGCGCCGAAACGTGAGTCGCGTTGGTCGGCCTCTAAGAGGGAAGTCGGTCACCGTGATGGGGTGAAATTTCCGGGCCACGATCTTTGGATTTTTGTGCTCGTCGGTGAGTGGCGGCATGTCTTTTTCCACAAACGTGATGACGGTCGTGTCTCCATCGCGTGTCCCTTCGGTGAGGTCAAACCACTCAAAGACGCCTTGGGGAAAAATGAATTCAAAAATCTCTTGGGTGAGTTCCATATAAAGGTCCACGGTTAATGATGCAATTGTTCATTGTACCTTATACTCTTAATACCCACTATTGCGTATGATCCTTCGAAAAGACTCAGGACATGCTTTTTTGAGCATTCTCTTGGCTCTTGACGTCGATGGCATCTCGGGCATGTTTGGGCTGGCGGTGTTAATATTCGACAGGCCCGAGAGGAATCTTGAGATTGCCAATTCGCCAGTTGGAACCGGTCGCAACAGACCTCATTTTCTTGTTCCTCTTTCATTGATAGAGAGGCTTCCATGAACGATTATTCTTTCAGAAATCAAGTGCTTGTCGTGAGCAGTTTTCTGCTTCTTAGTGTGTTGGTTCATACTTCGACGATTGCGGCTCAAGAGAAGGTAATAGGAATTGTGAAGACCGTGAAAGATCACGCATTCATCATGAAAGATGAGAAACGGGTGACATACCATGCCTATCAGGAAAGTGCACAAAACGTCACAGGTGGCGCCAGCAAGCATGCCACCACCGCTTGATGAAACAAGCGCGGCACATCATGGCGACGGTTAAACCGATACGTAAACTCTCCCAAGTACCGGCCCAGATGTTTGACCCGTACTCCGTGATGCGTCCCATTCACCCAGGCTTTCGCATTGGCAATAAACTTATGTACCCACGGGAGCCATCGCTCACACACATCTTTATCGCTGGAGACCACTTGATAGTCGAGATCCACACCGGCCACATAACGCAAGCTCGGACTCCCATCGGTATTCACCAGGGCGCCCGGGCGCATCCCGGTGTCCACGAGCTGTTGCGCATGCGCCTTGGTTTCTTTCCCCACCAAGATCTTGGCAAAGCCGGCCCGACTACGGGCTTGGCCTTTCGCATCCACCCAGGCCTTCGTCTCAATGGCCACCAACACATCGCATTGATTCCCGCTGGCCCGACGCCCAAACGTCCCCGCATCCAACTCCAGCACGCCATTGCCAACCCGATAACCGGCATCCCGATGTTGCAAGGCGGACCGAATCTTTTGCAGCATCCCCCACACGCGGCCATAGGATTTCACGCCCAAATGCCGTTGGAGTTCCTGCGCAGACATCCCTCGTGTGCCCTGCATGACATAAAACACCGCCTTGACCCAGAGGAGCAAAGAGGTCTTGGAGGCCTGAAAGATCGTCCCTGCCCGCAAGCGCACTTGGCGAAGGCACACTCGGCATGTGCGGACTTCGGGGCGAGTCCTGATGGCGTAAAAGGCCTCAGCCTGACAGGTCGGACACTGAAACTCTTTGCCCTGAAAGCGACTGCGCCACAGCAGTGTTCGGGCTTCAGATTCGGTCGTGATCTCGGTAAAGAACCGCTCCGCCGGAAAAGATTCGTAGAACATCAAACACCTCCAACTCAATAGGAAAGAACTGGCCTGCAATCCGTCACGTTCTACCACAATGAGTCGCTTTGTGCACTTTCCTGATAGGCATT
>QIMB01000026.1 GCA_003233615.1 Nitrospirota bacterium | reverse complement strand
AATATCATTACATCCTTCTACTGCACTGAAAAAAGTCACAAAAAATCATTATCAAAAAATCAGCGGGTCCCGCGTTATCGGAAAACATTTGTCCCTGGATAATAAACGCTCAAGGAGTCTTCGGAATTTCATAAACGGGATTCGTGGGATCATAGCTTTCTAAGATGATTAAGAATCGCGAATGGGTGCCAATGAACGCAAATGCGATTATAAGGAAACCCTTGGTTAAGATTCTTCGCAGGGATACGATTCAAACACTCGTCCCGGCAAGGTCCCAAGAACGACATAATGCACTCATCGGTGCTGGAAGTGGTGGAGCCATTTATCGAGATTTAATATGAACAACGATGACAAATTGAAAACAATTAAAGAATCGTTGCTCGCGGTCATGAGGGAGCAACACCGTTGGCTTCTTCTTGTAGGCACAGGCGCGTCGGTTGCAATGGATACTGAATTGGGCATGCCCGCATTAAAAGATCAACTTTTGACATCTATTCTCAACGATACGGATAGTTGGATATCTGTTGCCGAAAAATTGAGAAAGGGTATTGACCTTGAGACAGCGCTCACGGGAATAAACCTAACAGGATCTCTCCAAAATGAGATTGCCGGATGTACTGCTGAGTTCATTGTCAAAAAAGATGCGGCATTGAGAGACGATGTTTTGCTTGGTAAGAAGACATGGGTGGGAGAGCCGTTGCTGCAACGACTGATGCGGGACCTTTCCCCTACCTGGCCCCGTTTGCCTGTCGTGACGCCAAATTATGACATGCTCATTGAGTATGCTTGCTCAAAAGCAAATATACCCTATATCACCGGGTATCACGGTGGGATCATGAGGCGCCAGGATTGGTCAAAGGCCCGGGAACGGCTTTATGAATGGAACCCGGTAACTATGGGGGGGAAACGCCGGGGTATAAAAACCCCTATATCATACGTCGAGCTTATGAAGGTTCACGGATCGATAAATTTATTTAAAAACAAAGATAATGAACTTTTTGAAAATAACATGTGGGTCAATGAGCATCCAAACGGTTATTGGCCGATGATTGCGCCTCCAGGAGCTGCAAAATCCCAGGAAACGCTCAATTTTCATGGCCCTCTTTTTAGCGAAGCCTCTAAAGCTATCGGTAAAGCAACAGCCTTCTTTGTGATTGGTTATGGGTTCAAGGATATACACCTTAACCGGGAAATACTGGAACGTGTTCGTAACCATAAATGCCCTCTTATTGTGCTGACTCTGGAACCTTCAACAGAACTGGATCCATTGCCGACAATGGGGGGAAATGTATGGGTTATCTCAGGGATTCAAAACCAGGCCAGCGGCAAAACAGACCGATCAGGAACACGTTTCGCCAATTGCAATGAAGAACTAAGCGGGGACTTTAAGGGGGTTACCCTTTGGCAGAGTGATGTGTTTACAGAACAAATACTGGGAGGTTGAACATGCCTATTTTTGAATTTAAATATGGTGATAATGTTAAAAACGATCCAGCTTATCTTGGGTCTGTATTGCAGGTAGATACCCGGCGCGTAATGATCAACTCTGAAGATGAGCACTTGGAGCGCGCAAGCATCGGGAAGCTGGTTACTCTGAAAAAAGGTGCTGCCGATGACTGGCTGATTGGCATGGTGGACAGAATCGTGCGCCAGATTGTGACGGCGGACACAACGAACATCGGCGATGAAAAGGATAAGCCGGAAAACAACGATCTCTCGCCCTTTTCAGGAAATGCTGTAACCGTCACGCTTGTCGGTATGGTGCGCTGGAAAGCCGGAGAGGCCGGACATGAATTCACGCGCTCATTGGTTGATATGCCGGACATCGGACAGGACTGCTTTGTGCTCAAGGGCGATTCTCTGAAGGCTTTTATGGGACTTCTCGTGAAAAAGGGCGATACGGAGCAAGCCCTTGAAATTGGGAAATATACCCTGGATCTGGATGCTACTGCCTATTTGGATGGTGACAAATTTTTCCAGCGCCATGCCGCTCTTCTGGGCAGCACAGGCTCGGGTAAATCCTGGACAGTGGCGACGATCCTGGAGCGCGCCGTCCGGTTGCCATCCGCCAATCTGATCGTGTTTGATCTTCATGGAGAATACCGCGAACTGAGCTACGCCGATCAACTCCGCATTCCCGGGCCGGATGATCTTGACGCTACAAATCCGGAACTGCTTTACTTGCCGTATTGGCTTATGAACTGCGAGGAACTAACAGCAATGTTTGTCGAAAGCAGTGAATTTACGGCACATAATCAAACCCTTGTGTTTCAGGATACCGTTTTTGCCGAGAAGAAAAAAATTCTTGAAGCAGAGGGGGAAATCGAAGTTCTCAACTCCTTCACGATTGACAGCCCTGTCCCCTTTGACCTTGGTGTCGTCGTGGCAGAGATCCGGCGACTTAATGAAGAGATGGTGCAAGGAACTCGTGGTCTGAAGCAGGGGAATTTCTTTGGACAATTCAGTCGCTTTCTCGCGAGGATTGCCGGCAAACTCAGGGATCGCCGATATGGTTTTCTCTTTCAGTCGCCGGAGGAGCTTCATTCATACGAGGCATTCCATGCTGTGGGCAAACAACTGCTGGACTTCACGAGAGAGAACGGACGTATCAAAGTCGTCGATTTTTCTGAAGTACCTTCGGATGTCCTGCCGGTCATGCTTGGTATTGTGGCGCGTCTCATCTACTACCTCCAGTTCTGGATGCCCGAGGAGAAACGCCACCCCGTCGCACTCGTGTGCGATGAGGCCCATATTTACCTACCCAGGGACAAGGGTAACCCCAATCAGCAGCGGGCGGTCGATAACTTTGAAAAAATCGCTAAGGAAGGCCGTAAGTATGGCGTGTCACTAATGATTGTCAGCCAACGGCCATCCGATGTAAGTGCCACGATTCTGAGTCAGTGCAACAATGTAATGGCATTGCGGCTGACCAACAGCAACGATATATCCGCCGTAAAGAACATGATGCCGGAAAGCATGACGAGTTTTATGGAGATGTTGCCCGTTCTGGATATCGGGGAGGCGCTGGTTGTAGGCGATGCCGTTCTCCTGCCCAGCCGGATTCGTATCAACAAGCCTGATGAAGAACCACTGAGCGCAACCATTGATTTCTGGACAGAGTGGAGTCGCAAGGATGTTTCGCCGGACTGGGTATTGGCTGCAGAGAATATGCGACGGCAGAGGAGAAAACATTCGTGAAACGACGCGAATACGGCATTAATCTTGATGATGGGGTTGCGCTCTCAACGGAAGAAGAGTTCCGCCTGCTCTATGTGCCTTGCAATCCCGATGAAACAGCCCGTTTACAGGGATGGCTTGCTGATGATAGTCCGGATTCGTGTCTGCTCGGGGGACAGATTGGATCCGGGAAGACGACTCTCATCAAGGAGGTTTCCCGTTCTTTTATTGATGCTCAGATTATTATCGTGCGCTTCGATACCGATCCCATCGAGCCAACGGAAGGCGGATACTGTATGCTTCTCTTTGGCCGGATATTGAAAGCTTGCTTGAACGCCGGGGTGGAGATAGATGGAAACGGAATCGCTTTGTCTGATTTTCCTTCTCTTGACGCGAGGTCATGGAACGCCTTCTCTGATAAAACAACATCCTGGCCTTCGAATCTACGGGAGGCCGAACGATTGCGCGATGCCTGTACTATTATGGCCCAGAACGCCAGGCTTGTGCGCAAGGCGTGTACCCAACTGCTTGATCGCCTGCAGGACGCAACGTCACGACAGCCCACTATCATTGCCGAAGGTGTCGATAAATTTAGGCCCGGCACGGCTGAATATTTTTCTCTCAAGGATACCCTGACTTTTCTGGCCAAAAGGAAAACTCTTTTCGAAGTCAATATGATTCACCTCTTTCAAGAACAGGACTTTCGCCCAAGCATCCGAAAGCTCTTCGTCGGAGGTATTGACGAGGATATGCTTGTCCAGATGCTGCAAAAAAGACTGGGTTCCTATGCCCCGGTCTATCAGGAGGCATTCTCTTTAATCGTCAACTACTCCGGAGGCAATGCCCGTCAGGCCCTGCGGCTTCTCAATGCCTATTACTTTCAACGCACCCAACGCAAAAATGATCACACAGAGGCAATTGCCCGGGCCTGCCATCAGGTCGGCAAGGATCTTCTGAACATACCTTTCGGCAGTTTCCCCACGGATATATTTACCGTTGTAAAACGCGACAAATATATTGAAGGCAGTCTGTTTAGGAGTCCGGATCGAAAGACTTCAGAGGGAGCTAATGATGCGGTTTATCATAACTGGCTGTTCATGCAGGATGAACCGGACCCTGCTACCCCTACACAGTGGCCTGCCATCATTAATCCGCTGATTAATAAGGCGATTGAGTGGAAAACAGATGCGCCGCGGACACCGGAGGAAGAAGCCGTCCGGAAATGGGCGCGTGATCACGATATGAGTCCCCTTGGCCTGAATCTTCCTGTTGACGATAACAGCGAACCGGCTTGGGGCAAATTCTGGGAGAAGATTGAATCGTCCTCCGAAGAGGAGACCTTGAATATTCTCGGGGTGCTGGAAGAGATCGGAGCGGGACTCTTCGGTCTTGAACGGCAAGACCGCATTATCATCACCTACCGAGAGCGCGGAAATTTGGAAGCAGTTCGGGATTTTCTTATAGGTGAGGCCAACACTTTCTCTCATTTCCCTTGCGAGGAGATCGCACTGGAAGGCGGTGAAGACCGGGAGCCGGTCATAGAATTGCTGACGCTGCTTGCTGACAAAGACCCCAATCGCATCTATTCCGTGGAACTCACCGGAAAATGGACAGAGGCCCAACTTCGCAATCTCGACCACCGACGAGACATCCTCGGCAATCTGCAAATGCTCTGGTGGATACAGCAGGACGACCTGAAACGCTGTCTCCGCTTCTGGCCCCAGCTTCGCCAGTTCTTCCGGATTTACGGGCTCGAAGATGAACTGTGGCGCGGCATTACAATGGAAGAGATTCAGGCGGATATTGAGTTTATTCAAGACATGACTGAAAAACACGACACGGAAGGTGTTCGCAGGCTACGTAATGTTCTGGTTTACCTCAAGGAGTCTGGATGCGAGTCATGAATGAAACGGAACGCCATGCCATTGTGTGGGATCTGATCGAGCAATCGGCATTTCGTCCTGACAAGCAGAAATCATGGTTGAGATGTTATTCTGATCAATTGCGCCACCTTTTGCAATTGCCGCTAGTATGGACCAAATTTGGTTCACAGGAGTGTTTTGAAATACCGGATCTGAAAATAGCTTGTAAATACACGATTGAAGGTCCGAATGCATATGTAGCATATCTGACTAAAACTGAAGATGAAAGGACAATGTGGTCAGTCCACGCTGATAAAGATTACTTGAGCAAGGCTGCATTGCATATGGCGGGAGTTGATTATCCAGCTGCAGAGATCGGCACTCATCTCCAGTCTGATATTAAGAATGTATTGGAAGGGATGTTGTTCCATCCACGGAATCACGCACATCTATCCGCTGTTGGGTTTACAACAGCCGGTGACGCTGATCCATCTTGCGGGATGCTAAAAGCGGATAACATCAGAGTGACTACTTCAGCGTATAACGGTTTTGTCTTCCTCTACCACCTCGCCTATCAATTGTGTGTTGTTTCCAAGCAAGCTCGAAATAACGAGAAGACGCGTTTGATTTCTCTTTTTGAGAATGCAATAAAGAATAATGATTCAACCGTGAATGCCCGTGATCTCTTCAGTTTTTGAGGCAGGAACAGCTGACATGTCGAGAAGAAACTCTGAAATCAAAAAAGAATGGCTGACCAAAGAGGTAAGCAAGAAAGAGGCCAACGCTAAGAGACACATGAACACAGAATTCTTGGAGGAAATGACGCCTTCCCTGCTCTTCGAGATAGATGTCAATGACGAAGTGAAGACTTGGCTGAAAACTATAAACGAAGCCCTTCAAGATAGCAACGGGTAAGGACATCATATGCCAAAAAAGAAAACAAAACTTGAACTATGAGTTCCGGCAAGAAGACCAAGCTTGAGTTAACCTGGATTGGAAAGAATGTTCGGCCCAAGCTGGAGCCGAGAATTCTGATTGAAGACCCGGAGAAGTCCTACCATGCGGCTCAACGTCATAGCGAAAACGACATCTTCGACAACCGGCTGATTTTCGGCGATAACCTGCTGGCGCTCAAGGCGCTGGAGCAGGAGTTTGCTGGGCGAATTAAGTGTATCTATATCGACCCTCCGTACAACACGGGCAATGCTTTCAAGCACTACGATGACGGTATTGAGCATTCACTTTGGTTGTCCTTAATGCGTGACCGTCTGGAATTATTACGCAGTTTGCTATCAGAAGAAGGTTCAATTTGGATTTCTATTGATGACGATGAGAGCCACTATCTTAAAGTGCTTTGTGATGAGGTATTCGGACGAATGAATTTTGTGGCAAATGTGATTTGGGAGAAGAAATATTCTCCTCAAAATGATGCAAAATGGTTGTCCGACAGCCACGACCATATTCTTGTCTATGCAAAGAACAAAGATATCTGGCGACCGAACCTGCTTCCGAGAACTATAGAGATGGATAAGAGGTACAAGAATCCTGATAGCGACCCGCGTGGGTCATGGAAAGCTGCTGATTTTTCCGTGAAATCCTATTCTGCTGATTACGACTATCCAATTACACTACCATCAGGAAGGACTGTCACTCCACCTGAAAGCAGATGTTGGATGACGTCTCAAAAGAGATTTCATGAGATGATAAAAGACAACAGAATATGGTTTGGGAAATCAGGTGATAATGTGCCATCGTTGAAAAAATTTTTAGCAGAGGTTAAAGCTGGTTCAGTTGCAAAAACGATTTGGGTTAGGGGTGAAGTTGGCGACAATCAAGAAGCAAAAAAGGAAGTTAAAGAATTTAACAGTGATGAGGTGTTTACTACTCCAAAACCAGAAAGATTAATCCAGCGCATACTTGTTCTTGCTACCACCCCCGGCGATCTCGTTCTCGATTCCTTCCTTGGTTCCGGCACAACTGCCGCCGTGGCACACAAGATGGGCCGTAGCTGGATCGGCATTGAGTTAGGGGAACACTGCCACACCCATTGTATTCCCCGCCTGAAAAAAGTCATCGACGGCGAAGATCCCGGCGGTATCACCAAGGCCGTCAACTGGAAAGGCGGCGGCGGTTTCCGTTACTACCGTCTCGGCCCATCCCTGATCGTTGAAGACAAATGGGGCAATCCGGTTATCAACTCCGACTTCAACGCCGCCATGCTGGCCGAGGCCATGTGCAAGCTGGAGGGGTTCGAGTATGCCCCCAGTGAGGATGTCTACTGGATTCACGGCAAGAGTACGGAGACGGATTTCCTCTACGTGACCACTCAGTTCATGAGCAGGGATATGCTGG
>QIMB01000154.1 GCA_003233615.1 Nitrospirota bacterium | reverse complement strand
AATCGCTTCATTCATGGCCCCAATTATGCCATGGATGGAGTCGTTAGTTCAGGAAAATCAGGCTATAGGAAACTGGCCTGAGTAGTTACCAATATTCTAACTGTATTGGATTCAGGGCTTGTGCGGCATGATGGAAATCTTTTGATAAAATTTCCGGAGTCTGCGTGGAACCAGTTATGAAGTTTTTGACTGTCATTAGCATACCGTATACTTTACTGTTATACGAAAGCCATTGACGAAATCCAGTTACATCCTGATTAGATTCTCCCATGGAAAATAAATTTACGATTTCCTCTTCTAATGGACTTTTCTTTTCAAGAGCCAAAACTTCTTGGAATTGAGTAGGCGACATAGATTCTTCAAGTTCATCCCGCCATTGGACAAATGAAAATGATTCAAAAATGTCATTCCCAAAATACAAGGCAAAAATGACCAAGTCAGGCTTCAAAGACAACGCTAAGGTCAAAATCCCTTGACTTTGGACAGGGCTATACCCACCCATCCCCATATTGTAAGTGACCCTCGTTGTCATTACAGATAACACTTGAGGCCACGCTTGATCAGATCGCACACTTGTACCATAGGTATGAGAATCTCCGAGAGCCACAATCGCTGCATTCGTTAGACGATCCTCATTCCTAAACCCCCATTCATCATGCTCAGAAAAGTGAGGATTCCCACGAAATTCGAGTTCTTCATCATCAACCATTCTTGAGACAGAGGCCCAGGGAGCGACTGTTACCCGATCGATTACAGGTATCGACAGACTGAGAATGTGGAGCAGTAGTTCAAACAACACAATGCCCCCAACGCACAAAGTCCCATTCACTAAACTTTTACGTAATACTTTTTGAGAACGTGTCATATTCATTGATCCTCAATGATCATATAAGTAATTTCATTGTAATCACTTTAGGGAATATACGGTTCCTCATATACATTCATTCACTTCTGAGTTGCTCCTCATTGATTAACTATCACTATGCAAATTCTATCTCGTGCACCCCCTGTCCATCATTCCAGCACGTACAGAAAAATCCACAGTATGGTAACAATCAGAAGTTGATAGACGGTTAGGAGTTAGTAGTAGAGTAGAGCGCTGGCTAACCTGGAGCTCCTCTCGAACGTTTCGACGCACGTACCTACTCCAAACCAGAGCAGATGAGGTGCGTCACCCTCATCAAACCATACGTTTGGGTTTTCCATACACGGCTTTTCAATGCTCTTCCTCGAAAGGCATGCGTCCGTATCCAATTAGTTATCAGCGGAAGCTTGAACAACCATGTCGCATAACAACCTATGGTTAAGAAACTACTCATACACGGCCGTTCGGATTTTCAGTGTGTACCGTGTGCGCAGATGCGCTTTCACTTGACCGAAAACCGTTGAACTATTCTGGTAGTTAACATACGCGATCAACCTTGCTGAGCATCTCCACTACATCAAGAATCGAGGTCAGACAGCAAGCGGCCATCCGTGCCACTTGTGGCTTCAACCACTACCCCTCTACACAGGGGAGGGAAATACCCTCTTGACCATTGGATTGAGAAGGAAGACTATTCTTGCCTGCATAAAACGCCGAAGAACCCATTTTTCGTCTTTCATTGCCTAAACACCATGCGCACAGAATTGAGACAATCACCTCTTTCCCCTTAAGCTTTTCCCTTTACAATAGGAAATATGCTTAATCGGTTTATACGGTGGATTCAGCGGTATAAGGGGTGGTTTGGTGGCGGTGCGGTTATCTGCATTTCCCTGGGGCTCTATACTGGCTTGTTTGCTTCGCCCCCCGATTATTACCAAGGGGAACTCGTCCGGATCATGTATGTCCATGTTCCGCTGGCGCATACGAGTACCTTAGCCTATTCCGTGTTATTTTTTGGCAGCATCTGGTATTTATGGAAACGCGATCCGCTTGTGGACAATGCCTGTCAGGCTTCAGCAGGTATTTGCGCGCTTTTTACGGCTCTTGCGCTCATCACGGGTTCTATTTGGGCGAAGCCTACCTGGAACACGTGGTGGACATGGGATCCTCGACTCGTCTCCTTTAGTGTCCTGCTGTTGATTTTGGGCGGATATCTCATGCTCAGAAAATTAGTGGATGATCGGGAACGGAGTGGTCGCTACGCCGCCATCTTGGCGATTGTCGGAGGCATTGATTTACCTATTATCAAATTTTCGGTGGAATGGTGGCGAACCTTGCACCAACCCATGTCCTTCTCCACACGGGGCGTCGCAATTTCAGATGATATCTTGCTTCCCCTCACCTTAATGAGCTTGGGCGCGTGGCTCCTCTTTGCGTATATGGTCATGGTTCGCACACAGGTTTTGTATTTGACCGATCTCCTCAATGCTAAAAAAGGCCGCCTGTTCAGTCAGACGCATTTTTCTCAGACATCCCTATGACCGGATTTTATGCACGATGGGCCATCATGGTCGGAGGGATCATCCTTTTGGCCATGATGACCTTCCAACAGTATCAGCGTGATTTATCGACAATCTCCTTGGCGACTGTATTAAACAGCCCTACCACCTCAGAACATGTTAGAATTCAGGGGATGGTGAAAAGTGGAACCCTAACAGGAGCCATTGAAGAGGGGCAGGCAACCTTTGAATTGATTGACGGCCCTACAACACTTCCTGTGGAATATGCTGGTCCCCCGTTAGAAAATATACGTGAGCTAAAAACAATGGTCTTGATTGGTCATTTGCACCATGAGACCAAGACGTTCAAAGCCGAAGACACGGCCCTCATCAATAATTTTGGGTTTGTGGCTGCTGCCTATTTGGTCACAGTGATCACCCTTTGCTGGGCTATGTTTGCCATGAGCCAAAGAGTCATGGTTTTATTTAAAGAAATCAAAGACGAAAAACTCTACGAACCGGAGCACGAGCCTCTTGCCAACAAAGAATAAAAAAGTTGCCATCATTGTGAGCATTCTCTTGATTGCCGGATCCTTAGGATATTTGGCTTTTGGTAATTTCGGGGAGAATATTGTGTATTTTGTGACACCATCTGAAGTGAAAGCTTTTACACCGGAAGCCTATGCGAAAAAAGTACGGGTGGGCGGCATGGTGGTCAAAGGTAGTCTCGAAACTCAACCCGATCCCGTGGGCCTGACGTTTGAACTCACGGATGGGGCGGCCACAATCCCCGTCGCGTTTCAAGGCATTCCCCCTGACCTTTTCAAAGAGGGCCAGGGAGCTGTGGTGGAAGGCCAATGGAAGGATGGACACACCTTTCGTTCGACCATGATTATGGCCAAACACTCCGAAGATTACATGCCCATGGAGTTGAAACGCGCAGGCGTTGAGCTTCCTAAAAAAGATTTCATGAAGACCCTCTCGCCCTAAGGGTCCGTAAAGCAATACATGGTACATGTATACATCTCATCTTCCGGCTATCGTTGGCCGATCTTCAATCGAGAAACCCTCAAAATAGTACAACTATTCCTTCTGTTTCTCTCATTCAGATCGACTAAATCTGGATCATGCACAAATTATGGTTCGAGCTCTAGAAGGCTCCATGTCCCTGTTTGTCATCCTGAGAGTAACGAAGGATCTGTGCCTAGCTCAACCAGGCCATGGCTCAGCCAGATGCTTCGCACTGTTCAGCATGACAATTCTGTTGAGGATGTCTTCTCGCTGGTCCTTCTTGTCTTCCTAAGACATTCAATGACCTCATCAGGATTCATCTGTTCAGAATGATGAGCGCTATAGGGGTATAACCATAATTTTCGTATGATCCCTAAATCTGGTCTAAATCTCAGCGTCTTCATGTACCACGTATTGCTTTACAGATCCTAAACGATATTTTCATTCCACATGATTATAGAAATTGGACATTTTTCAGTCATCATCGCCCTCGTGCTGTCTGTCTTTGGGATGGCCAGTTCAGCCTTGGCGATCAAAAGCCGCAATCCTGACTGGGCACGCTCCGGGCGCATGGCCATCACGCTGATTTTTGTGTTGCTCGGTGTGGGCATGCTGTCATTAGTCTATGCATTTATCGTCCGGGACTTTTCGGTTCTCTACGTCGCGAATAATTCCAATTCCAAGTTACCCTTCTTTTATACGGTGGCAGCCGTCTGGGGCGGGCATGAAGGGTCACTCTTACTCTGGGTTTTTATTCTCTCAGTCTTCAGCACATTGGCGGTGTGGCTCCATTGGCGCACACAGCCCACCATTATGCCGTATTTGATTGCCGTGGAATGTGCGATAATCTTCGGGTTCCTCTGCCTGATCGTGTTTCTCTCCAGTCCCTTTGAACGGTTATTTCCCGTGCCAATGGATGGCAAAGATCTCAATCCTCTCTTGCAAGACCCTGCCATGGTCATGCATCCCCCCATGTTGTACATGGGCTATGTCGGATTTTCCATTCCATTTTCTTTCGCCATGGCGGCGTTGTTTTCCGGACGGTTAGGCGAAGAATGGATCAAAGTGACCCAACGCTGGACCACCTTCGCCTGGATGTGCCTCACCACCGGCATTCTTCTTGGAGGCTATTGGGCGTATTACGAATTGGGGTGGGGGGGATATTGGGGCTGGGATCCAGTGGAAAATGCGTCGTTCATGCCCTGGCTGGTGGGCACCGCATACCTACATTCCGTGTTGGTCCAAGAAAAACGGAAAATGTTCAAAGTGTGGAATTTATTCCTTATTATTGTGACATTTTCGCTGTCACTCATTGGAACGTTTTTGGTGCGCAGCGGAGTCCTGACATCTGTACATTCTTTTGCTACCGACCCTGAACGAGGCCTGTATATCTTAATTTTCGTCGGTACCATCATTGGCATTGCCTTCGGCGCACTCATCCTCCGATCGGCCAAACTAAAATCCCAGGTCGAGATGGATTCGCTTCTCTCCCGTGAATCGATTTTCCTTTTTAATAATTTATTTTTCCTGGTGGCTGCCGCCACGGTTTTTTTAGGCACCCTCTACCCGCTCATTCTCGAAACACTCTCAGGTGCGAAGGTCACAGTGGGACCACCGTATTATAATGCGGTCTTCATGCCCATTGCGCTTGGCCTGCTCTTCCTAATGGGTATTGGCCCATATATCCCGTGGAGAAAAGCATCGGTCGCCAGCTTAAAGAAAAGTTTTTCAATACCCCTCCTGGCAGGAGCTATCATTGTCATCATTTTGGCAGTCACAGGCATTCGCAATCTCTATGCGTTGGCCGGAAGCTATGTGGTTGGCTTTGCCGGCATGGCCATCGTTATGGACTTTGGGAAAATCTCGAAGCTCTATGCGCAGCGAAACAGCAGTAATATTATCAAGGGCTGTTTTGCCGCATTTACCGCGAACCAGCGACGCTATGCGGCCATGCTAACCCATATCGGCGTTCTGGTCTTAGTCATCGGCATTATCGCCTCGACCATTTATCAAACTGAGAAAGTCGTCTCGATGAAAGTTGGTGATGAAATGGCCATTGGGGACTATCGCATGAAGCTCACGCATATCCATGAAGTCGAAGGCGTGAATTGGAAAGCCGAAGAAGGCGTCTTTCAAGTCTTTGAGGGAGACACCTTACTCACCGAACTACGCCCACAAAAACGTATTTACAACGCCACCCAAACTCCAACGACAGAGTCCGCCATCTATTCCATCAACATGGGACATATATTTCTAACGATGCCCGAAGTCTCCCCCGACGGAGTGGCTGTCGCACGGGGCGTTCTCAATCCACTCATTCTTTGGGTCTGGGGTGGTGGCATTATTATGGGATTGGGCGTCATCTTGAACATTCTTCGCCCCCGAAAGAGGGAAGAATGACGAAAGGCTCCCAACTCACCTTAGTCGTCGTCCTGCTAGGACTCTTTGCCCTCTTCTATCAGGGCCTGTGGGGCGATCCACGACACATTCCGACCGTGCTCATTGGCACTGATGCCCCAATGATTGAAGGACCTGACGTGGAAACAGGCCAAACCATTTCTCTAAATCAATTCAAAGGCAAGGTGATCTTGCTGAATTTTTGGGCATCCTGGTGCTATGAATGCAAAGTCGAACATGAAAGCGTCTTGGAGCTCCATCGATTATTTAAAGATGATCCAAACTTCGTCATGCTCGGCATCAATTACCAAGACAAACTGCCTGACGCCAAACAATATCTCAAAGAATATGGGACGACCTTTGCGCATATGCGAGACATCAAAGGACAGTTAGCCATCGACTATGGTGTGTATGGCGTACCCGAAACGTTCGTCATCGATCAACAGGGAAAAATTCGCTATAAATATGTCGGGCCGATCACAGGTCAGATGTATACGAATATCACACAGAACGTTATCGCACCCTTACTCAAAGGTCAGTCCATCTAGATGCTGCTTATGCCCATTCGTCTAGCATTGACCGTAGTTTTGATTTTGATCGCCCCTTATGCCGTGTGGGCTGAAGTTCAAGACGAAACAGCGTTGGACGTGCAAGTACGAGAAATCTCCAAGACCCTACGATGTACAGTCTGCCAAACCGAGAATATTTGGGAATCTGGAGCTCCGCTCGCACAGCAAATGCGTGATGTCGTGCGGGAGCGATTAAAGCTTGGCCATAGCCGTGAGGATATTCAAGAATATTTTCTCAGCCGCTATGGGGACTACATCATGATGAAACCACCAAGAAAGGGCGTCAACTGGCTCATTTGGGTCGCACCGTTTCTTCTGTTGTTTGGAGGCGGGATCCTGCTCTATAAAGAAGTAATCGGCTGGGTGCGGCGGACCCCAGCCCCTCCGACTGAGCCACTACCACCCTTAGACGATCAAGCTCGTCAACGCCTTGAGCGCGAACTGGAACCCTAAGGGTCCGTAAAGAAATACATGGTGCATGGATTCATCTCATCTTCAGGCCATCGTTGGCCGGTCTTCAATCGAGAAACCCTCAACATAGCACAACTATTTCTTCTATTTCTCTCATTCAGATCGACCAAATCTGCCCTAAATCTCAGCGTCTTCATGTACCACGTATTTCTTTACAGACTCTAATCTTTTCCCTACTAACATGTCTTCTGTCTTTGCGTTTCTCATTCCACTTCTTCTCGTCCTCGGCATCGTGGTGTTTGCCCTGACTCTCCCATTTTGGCGAAAAGATCCCTCCCCCATTTCCTTCGGATTGGATGACGACCGGGCGCAAGAACAGGCGGACCTCCAAGTCGAACGAGAAATCCTGGCCCAATCATTACAAGAATTGGAGATGGAACGTGCACAAGGTCGTATGGAGTCTGCCGATTATGAACGATTGAAAGCCACGGACGAACATCGTCTACTCCAACTATTAGATCGCTTGGATGCACTCAAAGAACCTGGACAGTATGATGAGAGAAATGGTCAAGGTACTGCTGCACAACGAAAAGGCTGGATACCCGCCGTCGCATCGGGCTTGGTGGTCCTCGTCGCCTCCATTGGCATTTACGGCGCATTACAGATGCAAGCTGCGCAAAAGCTCCAGGCTGTTGAAGCACAAATAGGTGGTGGCCCCAATCCCATGGAAATGGTGGCTCGATTAGAACAACGCCTCAAAGACAATCCTGATGACTTACAGGGACAAATAATGGCGGGACGATCCTACCAAGCATTAGGACGCACGGCAGAAGCCCAACAAGCTTGGGAAAAAGTCTTAGAGTTAGATCCCAAGCAACATGAAGCCCGCTATAACTATGGCGTGCTTCTCATTGACACACGAAAAATCGACGACCCGAAACTCTTTCAAGAAGCACTCCAACATTTTGATACGGTTCTCGCCGACCTACCCAATCAACCAGCGGTCAATTGGTATCGAGGCATCGCCCTCTGGTATTTAGATCGCCGACAAGAAACCGATGAAGCCTGGTCGCTTGCCGCACAAAACATGGAACCCGGCACACAAGACCTGGCCTTCGTCAAAGAATCTCTCATCAAACTCCGCGCCGGCCAAGAACCGTTTTAGGCGGAAAAGACTTCACTATTCAGCACCATATTGTCATTCTGAGTGGAACGAAGAATCTGTGCCCAGCCCGCCGCCCTCACGGTTGAGCGAGATGCTTCGCCTTCGTCTCAGCATGACAATCTGGAGGGGCAATGTTCATTGAGCGTACGGTACCGTAAAGAGAAGGCACAGTGTGGAGAAATCGGACTTGACGTGCTGAATAGTTACGAAAAGATTTCATTATTTTCCTTCACTTGGTTTTCTCCTCTCTCGTTTTGAGAAGGTGTTCCGTTACTTGTTCATACACACTCCGCCGATGGCCAACAGCCATGACACGGATCACTTTCCGTCTCCTGTCAATGGCATACACAATACGGAACCGCCTGACACGGTATTTCCACAATCCCTCTAACTCTTTCACAAGAGGGGCTCCTTCGTTTGGGTTCACGCATAAGGCTCGCACCACCGCCTTAATGCTGCGCTTGAGGTCCGGAGAAAGATGTCGAATCGTTACAGAGACATGAGGAGGAATATCAGCCCGAAACATCGGCTTTACCGCCGACGTTTTTTACGAGGAACAAGCGGCTCTCCAAACACCTCATCAAATGAGAGCCCTTTTTGACCTGTGGCATAAAAAGCCTGGCTTTTGCGGATCTGTTGCATCAAATCAGCATCACTCAAAATATCAATAGTCTCTTTCACACGTTCGTATTCGGCATAATTGATCAGGACCGCTACAGGTCTGCCGTTTCGAGTAACAACCACTTCTTCTTCACGCTCAGCAATACCCGTCACCAGCTCAGGAAGCCTCGCCTTTACTTCAGAAATAGGTAATGTCTTTGCCATAAAGCCTCCTTACAAATTAGACCAAAATTCTGGTCAATTTTTACATTATGATTTTTTAAAGACTCTGTCAACAATGTGTCTAATCAAACACCCCTGAAGAAAGCAGCTTAACTCCACGCCGACCAAGACCCGTTTTCACCGAATAGATTTCCCCCACGTCCCAGCCCTCAAACAGACAGACACAATCTCCCCTCCGATCCGTCATACCCCATAAGATGGATTCCCGATAACACATGTCAGGAATGACAGAAAAAGAGACTCATGGTATCTGCTTTTGACTAAACTAACTTTCTAGTTTATTATGAGACTATGATAAAGTTGAATATTCACGAAGCCAAAACGCATCTTTCCCGCTACTTGGAAAAACTCAAAAAAGGGGAAACCATTATTTTGTGCAAACGCAATGAACCCATTGCCGAAATCCGACCCTTGCCTGTTCACCCTAACCGCAAGCGTCCTATTGGTTTAGCCAAGGGGCAATTGACTATTCCTAAGGAATTTTTTGACTCGCTTCCCGACGATACCATTCAGGCATTTCACGCCCAATCTTCATGAAACTGTTATTGGATACGTGCACGTTCCTCTGGATCGTGATCGACGACAAAGCTCTTTCATCAGAAAGTCGAAACTTGTTTAGCGATCCGACAAATGAAGTTTTTCTGAGTGCCATATCTGCTTGGGAAATCATGCTCAAATACTCACTTGGGAAACTCCCACTACCTACTCCACCAGAACAATTCCTATCCACTCAACGATCACGCCATAACATTGAAGCCTTGCCATTGAGAGAAGAGGCAACCATCCATTTGCCAAAACTCCCTGCTTTTCACAAAGACCCTTTTGATCGCATGTTGATCTGCCAAGCCATCCAGCACGAATTAACCATCCTCACACCCGACCCATTGATTACCCAATACGCCGTCCGTACAGTCTGGTAGGTTTTTCTCATACAGATGGATTCCTACTAACAACATGCAGGAATGACAGAGAAATTACGTGCGGACCAAGCGCCGTTTCAGGCAGGAACCATGGCTCAATTCCAAAACCTCGAACCGGAAGATACACCCTCCCCTCCAATCCGTCATACCCGCAGTTTGTAGCGGGTATCCATCTGAGAATGATCCATAAGATTCCCGATAACAAATGACGGGAAAGACCGAGGAAGATGGATTCCTGCTACAAGATTGCAGGAATGACAGGGGAGAGAAGACGGCTTGGAGAATGCCCGAACCGCCTGAGAATAACCAACCCGCACCTATGCTACGGCGAGTTGCAGGGTTATATAGCGAACGAAGGATACCTTTGCCGAGGCCATCTGTGAAGCGGTCAGACCCACCATGCGGTTTGTTCCGGTCAAAAATGAAGCGCAGCAAGCTGTCATTATGTTGCACAAAACGCGGGACCTCCTGATGCGCCAGAAAACTATGCTCATTAACGCCCTTCGCTTCCCGGGTGTTCGCATGTCCAAACGACCGCAACCACCATGGACCGCCGGAATGGATGAAACTGGGGTCACCCTCAGACACCAAAATCCGACGACACATGAAGGTGAAAGTCGACGCCAATTCCTACGATCCTGAATGGACTTCTTACTTTGCGGGCGTAGGTCGGTTGTGGCCGAACCTCGTAGGTCTTTGAAAGGCTTGAGCCGGATACGGGGCAACTCGTATGTCCGGTTCTGAGAGGGGTGGGTGACAGCAATGTCACCTACCTACTCGATAAAACGTTAGGATTACTAATAAAATCAAATTTAGGTTACTTGATTTCTCGCAATTCCAATGGACAATACCCAGCGAATGAGGGCAATGACTGCAATTGAAATTAATGTAACTGCCTCCCCCTTTCCAAATTCATTGCCCGTAACGACATAGGAAACAGCGAAGCCTAGGGTAAAACTAGCAATTACCGTTAATATAAAAACTCCTACCCAAGATAATATTTTGAACCCGATCATTATGACCAGTCAGACCATCTTTGACCTCGCAATTTTTTTCGTTTAATTCTGATGCTTCCCAGCCACACTGCTCCCCCAAATGATAGGAATCCGATAATAAATAAGGGGAAAATATTCATAATTTTGTCCTTCCCACAATTTAATAAATGGCCATTTAAACACCTTCAACGTGGATCTTCCCTTAGAGGTTGGTTTTTTTTCATTTAATTAACCCACCTGATAAAACCGGCCACTGTATGCTAACGTAGCAAACACTTTCATTTAAACCCCAGAAAAGAAGGTTCAAAGGGGGAAAATTATGAAAAGAAAAATCGTTGAATGCCTTGGTGGCGATACCCCTATTGCCATAGATATTTCAAGCATCACTCAAAATCTTGTTATAGCGGAATCACAAAAGACCGACATTCAAGGCCAAAGTCAATCCGAAATCGCCGACGAGGTTCAATCTTTAATTAATCCGTCGTTCTGGAAACTAGTGTTGGGGGAGGTGCAGAGAGGCCTATCCGCAGGCAGCCATTTGGTTGTATTATCCAAGCCGGTCGAACCGACACTTCTCGATCCAGTTTTCTCCGAGCTGAATATATCTGATGACGCATCGGTGTTTTTGAGGAGTGCAGTTATGTCGCTGGATGGAGGCCGTACCGAGCAAAGGGTGTTCGCTTTATTCGTATTTCGTGAGGATGAGCCACGCCTTATTCTATCCTCGCAAGAGCCTTGCGAGAAGACTACTGTACATGAACACCAAGAAGCTGAGGCAAGGCCGTGGTGGAAGTTCTGGCTTCCGAAGGAACAGAAAAATACGCGGGCTCCATCAATTGTAAAGAACGGTTTGGCTCTAGAGACGGTCCTCCAGGAGGGCATGTTCAAACCGGTTCAACTTCGGATCATATTGGTAAAGGAAGAGGATGATTTCCTAGATGCTATTATTCATGACATTGCAACCCTCACCAATTTCAATCTGTTTGCGGTTGACTGGCCTGGCACACCGCCCGCAAAAAAGAAAAGGTTGAAAGAGCTTTTCGGAGAGGGGCTTATTCATGTTTGGAGTGGGGTCTTGGGCGAAGACGGGATTCGCAAACGCTTACAGAACGTAGCTGGAGAAATGTTAAAGAGCAGGGCAGAACGTTTCTTACTGGTGGGACCAAGGAGCGGCAACATACTCAGCGCTTCAAGTCGCGACGGCCTTAGCCCGGCCATCTACAAGGTTGAATTAAGGGACCATTTTCGGCAAGCAGTATCTAGCTTGAAGAACAGTAGTGACTCATATGAATTGTTTGAGATAGTTTCTGTTGTGGCCGCTAGCGACAGAAAGCTCAGTAGCGCAGATGCTCAGGGGCTACGGAAATGCATAGATAAGGCCAATGCCCGTATGGCAGAGGAGATTCTACTGACCTATTACAACCGTCTTTAGTTTTGGCTCTTCAGCAAAATCTGTGGGTGCCTTCTGGTTCAGGTAAAGCCCCACGTGTCTGCGACAAGGCGATGTCTATCGCATGATACGTCCGA
>QIMB01000454.1 GCA_003233615.1 Nitrospirota bacterium | reverse complement strand
ATCAGCGACGGTAGTTCACGGCCGTATCGGTTAAAAATACGATCCCCTTCTTTTATCCATATGGGGGCGTTTGATCATATGGCGCGCGGATATTTGATTTCTGATATTGTCACAATTTTCGGGACCTACGATATCGTAATGGGAGAATGTGATCGATAGCAGAAAGAGGTGAGGGGTGAAGAGAGGCCAGGCAATATCTGACAATTTTGCCTCACGCCTCACGCTTTACGCCTGCATGTTATTAGCGCGATTCAAAGAAGAAGTTGAGGATATTCTTTCTCGCTATCCAGTGAAACGGTCGGCGTTGTTGCCGTTGTTGAATATGGCGCAGCGCGAAGAAGGGTTTGTCAGTGAACCGGCAATGCGAGATATTGCGAAGGTCTTGGATTTAACGCCGCCGCAGGTGTTTGAGACTGTCACGTTTTACACGATGTTCAATCTCAAGCCAATCGGAAAATTTCACCTTCAAGTCTGTAAGTCTATCATGTGCGCATTAGTCAGATCAGATGAGGTGGTGAAGTGGATTACGAAGAAACTCAATATTGCTCCCGGGCAAACCACAGTCGACAATGTTTTCACCCTTAGTGTGGTGGAATGTTTGGGTTCGTGTGGCACTGGGCCGATGATGCAGGTCAATGACGATTATTATGAACAATTAACCGAAGAAAAAGTCTACCGCGTGTTAGATGATTTGGCACGTGATGGAGACTGCTCCCTGAAAAGTGGGCCGTATATGTTTCCATTGCCTCTCGCGAAGTCATAAGGGAAGCGCGTCACAAGGTTACTATGCCGCAGTACGAAAAAATCCTCTTAAAGAATATGGAGCAGCCCGGGTATGCCGGGTCGCTGGCAGAATATGAGCAAACTGGTGGGTATCAAGCACTCCGCAAAGTGCTGAAAGATATGCAACCAGATCAGGTGATTGAAGAAGTGAAGACATCGAGTTTGAGGGGGCGAGGCGGTGCTGGCTTTCCCACGGGAGTGAAATGGGGGTTTATTCCTAAAGATCATCCCGGTCCGATATATCTCTGTTGCAATGCCGATGAAAGCGAGCCTGGGACATTTAAAGACCGGCAATTGATGGAGCGTGATCCTCATCAAATGTTGGAAGGTATGATCATTACATGCTTCGCCATTGGTGCGGAGACGGCGTACATTTATATTCGAGGTGAGTTTCGCCTTGGCGCACGCATTCTCGAGAAGGCCATTCACGAGGCCAATGCCGCTGGGTATTTGGGTGAGAATATTCTAGGGAGTGGACGGACGATCAAGATTTATGTGCATGCGGGTGCAGGCGCGTACATCTGTGGTGAAGAGACCGCGCTATTGGAATCGTTAGAAGGCAAGCGAGGCATGCCTCGCTTTAAGCCACCCTTTCCGGCGACCCATGGGCTCTACCAAAAACCCACAGTGGTGAATAATGTTGAAACCATGGCGAATATCCCGCATATCATCAATCGTGGTGGTGCATGGTTTGCGGGAATTGGTTCTCCACCAAAGAGTTGTGGCACGAGGGTTTTTTGTTTAAGCGGCCATGTGAAGCGTCCCGGCAATTATGAAGTGCCCATGGGCATCCCCTTCCGTGAATTCATTTACGAGATTGGGGGGGGGATGCGGTCGGATAAACCGATTAAAGCATTTATTCCTGGCGGGGCGTCCGCCCCGTTTCTGACTCCAGAGCATTTGGATGTCAAAATGGATTTCGAATCTGTTGCGCTTGCAGGGTCCATGTTAGGGTCCGGTGGCGTCACCGTCATGGAAGAAGGGACCAGCATGGTGTGGGCAGCCCTGCGGTTGATGGAATTTTTCTATCACGAATCCTGTGGAAAGTGTACACCCTGTCGTGAAGGTAGCTCCTGGATGACGCAAATTCTTCAGCGGATCTGGGATAAGCGCGGGCGCGATGGCGATCTGGACATGCTGGATGAACTTTGTAAAAACATAGCGGGTCGTACGGTGTGTGCGTTTGGGGAAGCGGAAGTCGGGCCGGTTCAAAGTACATTGAAACATTTTCGTCATGAATATGAAGCCTTGATTCGTGAGGCTGAAGCGGCGATGCCTCGTGGCAAAGAAATTCCCGTGTTGACGAATTGAGTGATGAAGGTATGGCAGCTCAAGCAACATCAACAGACATGGTGACCCTAACCATCGATGGTACGTCAACCACGGTGCCCAAAGGCACGTTGGTGATTGAAGCGGCACGTCAGATTGGTGTGATGGTGCCGCATTTTTGTTATCACCCCAAGTTGACGCCAGATGCGAATTGTCGGATGTGTCTTGTCGAAATAGAGAAAATGCCTCGATTGCAGACGTCCTGTAGCACGCCTGTGACCGAAGGGATGGTGGTGAAATCGTCTTCTTCAGTGTACGCTCAGGATGCACGCAAGTCGGTGCTTGATTTTATCCTGGCCAATCATCCATTAGATTGTCCGGTCTGTGATCAAGGCGGGCGTTGTGACTTACAAGATTTTTCTCACGAATATACGGCGACCACCAGTCCCTTCAAAGAACTCAAACGTGTCTTTCAAAAAGAATATTTTAGTCCTCTCATTGAGACACAGATGAATCGATGCATTCAGTGTTTGCGATGTGTCCGCTATTGCGACCAAATCATGGATGTGAAAGCACTGGCGCCGGTGGGTCGCGGCACATTGACTGAAATCAAGGCCTTTGGGGCGCATGAATTGGACTGTGAATTTTGTGGGGGATGTATCCAGATTTGCCCTGTAGGAGCCATTACCAGTCGACTCTCGATGTATGAGTTCCGTCCGTGGATGCTCAAACGGACCGATTCAGTCTGCGGATATTGTGGCGATGGATGCCAGATCACCTTTCAAACAAAAGATAATGCCCTGATCGAAATTAATTCGACAACAGGTGTTGGACGAAATGATGGGGATCTCTGTGCACGAGGGTATTTTGGCTACCATGTGAGTGAACATCCTGACCGATTGACTTCCCCGCTCATCCGTAAAGGAGATGCGCTGCAACCGGTGGAATGGGAAGAAGCGTTGGAGTTGGTGGGACAGCGTTTGCTCGACATTAAAGCCAAGCATGGGCCTGACGCGATTGGCGGGTTGATATCCGGACGCTGTACGAACGAAGACATTTATGTCTTTCAGAAATTCATGCGCGGCGTTATCGGGACCAATCGAATTGATAGCAGTGTGCGATATGGTCATTTGAATGGCGTGCATGCTCTTCAGCGTGTGCAGGGCACACATCGGTGGGCTGTAAGCTTTGATGATATTGTTTCGGCGGATACGCTGTTGCTTGTTGGCACCAATATCACGGAAACCAATCCGATTACAGGGTTGAAAGTAAAAGAGGCCGTCAAGCAACGAGGGGCGAAACTGCTGACGATTGAAGCATTACAGCCAGCCATCGGAAGCATCAGTAATATTGTGAACCTGGCTCAACATCATTTAGGTGTGAAGCCCACTTGCTATGCAGCGGCAATTTTGGGTCTGTTGAAGGCTGTGGTTGAACAGCAGATTCTTGATGCCGATCTCCAAGCAACGTCTCCTGCATATTTCAATGACATCTCAGCTCGTCTTCAAGCACTGTCGTGGGAGGCGATTCATGTGCAAACGGGCCTCGCCTCAGATACGTTTACGCAAGTTGCGAAAGTGTTTGGACAAGGGAAGAAGGTGATTGTCCTTGTCGGGCCAGGGGTCCTGAGATCGTCGGGTGGATTTGGGATGACCATGAATTTGTTGGACCTTTTATTGGTAACAGGAAAATTGACACAGCCTGGCTGTGGGCTTGCTCCTTTAGCTGAAGAAAATAATGATCAAGGTGCGTTTGAAATGGGTGGGACTGGAGCCATCTTGCCTGGTGGAGCATCTCTGGGTGATCCTGAAGTGCGGAAAAAATTATCGCAGGCATGGGGACGACCGATTCCCGAGACGCCTGGCTCTTCGTTGCCGCAGATGATTAAAGATGCGCAGGAAGGGAAATTGAAAGCGTTAATTGTGGTGGGTGAAAATCCACTGGCCTCCTTGCCTCCATCTTCAGGTATTCATACGGCATTCGAGAAACTCGAATTTTTGGTGTGTCAGGAATTGTTTCTTACTGAAACGGCGCAACAGGCACATGCTGTTCTCCCGGCCTGTTCCTATGCGGAAAAAGACGGAACGTTTACGAATACCGAAGGACATATTCAGCCCGTAAGAAAAGCCATTGATCTGGTTGGTGAAAGTCGACCGGATTGGGAAGTCTTTTCTGCCCTGTCCGTGATGATGAAGGACCCAATGGAGTATGGGGATGTCAAAGAAATTGGAAAGGAAATTCGGAATCTGCTTCCTGGCACACGCATATTAGGACCGACGCCCTTGCCGGTGCAGCCAGATAGTTCGGCTGTCGCACGATATCTTACAGCCGATTATCAACGGGATATTGCCACTCGGTATCAATTTCCCGTCAATGATTCTATGGATGCTGGCCACATAATCTTACAGGTCTCTCAGTCGTTGTTTCATTCAGGGAAATTTTCCCGAAAAGCCAAAGGATTACTGCAAGTCGAAGCCACAGGCAAACTGTATGTGCATCCTGAAGAGGCAGCTCGACATGGCTTGAGTGATGGAGACACTGTGAAGGTGAGCAATAGCTTAGGTGACGTTATGACCACGGTTGGATTTCGTGAGCGGATCCCCCAAGGTGTCGCCGTGTTTCCTGAGCATTTTGATGAGGAGATACGCCGGTTATTGCCCTATAGTGTCGATCCTGAAACGCAAGTACCTTATTACAAGGTCGCTCACGTTCGCCTTGAAAAAGTGGTCGGTTGATGAGACAACCATCTGCATGCAAATTAATATCAGTGGCCGACAGGAATGTTCAAAAAAGTCCGTCCAGCAAAGCCGCAGCCATTTTGACGCGCGGAGCGTACACATTGTACGTAAGCACGGAAAAATGGCGAGAACGCCGCTGGCGGCTTTTTTGAACATTCCCAAGAGAAGAGGAGTGAATCCGTTATGGAAACGGGAATTCGATTAGCATTGACGTTAAGCCAAATTGGCGCGGTCATGGTCGCAGTGCTCTTGACGGTTGCAGCGCTCACCTTGCTGGAGCGTAAAGTCTTGAGCTGGATGCAGGACCGGATGGGACCGATGGAGGTCGGACCGTACGGAATTTTGCAACCGGTTGCTGATGGCTTGAAACTCTTTTTCAAGGAAGACATTATTCCGGCTGGCGCCAATAAGTTTATGTTTAGTATGGCGCCAATTCTGGCCTTAGTCCCTGCGCTGATCGGATTCGCGGTGATTCCTTTTGGCCCTGACTGGACCGTTGATGTCTTGGGTGTCAACTTTAAGCCGTTCGTGATTACCGATATCAATATTGGGGTCTTATATATTCTCGCGTTTGCTTCTATTGGAGCCTACGGAATCATTCTTGGAGGCTGGTCTTCGAATAGTAAATATTCCTTGCTTGGCGGGTTGCGATCGGCTGCACAATTGATCAGCTATGAATTGAATGTGGGGCTGTCTATTGTTGGCGTGTTGCTCCTTTCGAGTTCCTTGAGTCTGGTCACGATTACGAATGCGCAAGCAGGTGGTTTTTGGAATTGGTACTTTTTTGCTTGGGGGTCGTTTCCTCAAGCCATCGCCTGTATCGTGTTCATTATTTCTGCCGTCGCGGAAACCAATCGAACGCCATTCGATTTGCCGGAAGCAGAAAGTGAATTGGTGGCCGGGTTCTTTACCGAATATAGCGGGATGCGGTTTGCGTTCTTCTTCCTGGCAGAATATGGCAATATGATTTTGGTGTCATGTATGGCCACTGTGCTGTTTTTCGGCGGGTGGCATGCCCCCTTGGACATTCTGCAAGGCCCTGAAGCGCTTCATGGAATCACTGGAATTTTCTGGTTTTCATTGAAAGTGGCCAGTATGCTCTTTTTATTTTTCTGGATTCGGGCAACATTGCCCCGGTTACGATATGACCAATTGATGCGGTTCGGATGGAAAGTGCTGTTACCGATAGCGTTGGGAAATATCGTCTTGACAGCTATTGTTGAGTATGTCGTTCACGGATGATTGTTGAGAAGTAGGATCAATGAATATCAAGGAATGGATTAAGACCCTCACGTTTTATGAGATTCTCTTGGGGATGAAGGCTACGATGTCGCATCTCTTGCACTATAAGCCCATCACGTTGCAATACCCGCATGAGAAGAGATCTTTGCCGTCTAATTACCGGGGGATGCTGGCGCTGTTACGTTACGATGACGGAACGGAAAAATGTGTGGGGTGTGATCTGTGTGAAGCTGCCTGTCCGTCTCGAGTGATACGAGTGGTAAGCGCAGAAGTGCCTGGAGAACCCACGAAACGATACTCGAAGGAATATGACATGGACATGACCCGGTGCTTGTTTTGCGGGTTGTGTGTCCAAGCCTGTCCAGTTGATGCATTAGGAATGACGCAGGAGTATGAATGGGCTGTCTACGATGCAATTGAATAAACAGCAACTCTTGGCAATTGGTGATCGAAATTTTCCAGTCCGGGAAAAGCGATTGGAGTTCCAGCATCCCAATGTGGCGTATTTTAATGTTGGATTTAAAGAAATACCGCAGAAGGAAGGCCAACAATAATTTTTTCTACGTTCTGCCCACACATGTCACAACTCCCTCGTCCTTCCAGGGAGAGGGTTGGGGTAAGGGTGAAGGCGTAGTGAATAATTGATTCTCTATAGAAGACTAACAATTCGTTGCTGTGGGAGATTCCTGAAGCAAGGAATGTCTAACAGCGAATCTCTATGGAAACATTTGTCTTTTTTTATTTTGCCAGCATCATCGTTGTGACAGCCGCTTTAGTCATAGGACTGAAGAATCCTATCTATAGCGCGTTGGCTTTGCTGGTGATGTTTTTTCACGTGGCCGGTCTATTTGTCACCCTACATGCTGAATTTTTGGCCATCATTCAGATACTGGTTTACGCGGGAGCTATTCTGGTGCTGTATCTCTTTGTGGTCATGCTGCTGAATTTAAAGCGAGAAGAACATTTTCATAGTCAGTGGATTGTTGGATTATTCCTGGGATGTGTGCTATTTGCGGAAGCGGTCTTATTGGTTGTGAAAGGGGAGACGACTCTTGGAGACAATCTTGCGACTCCCACAGCTTCGATTGAACTCACGCAAGGGAATACAGAATCTATTGGCGAACTTCTTTATACGACCTATCTCTTTCCCTTTGAAGTGGCGTCGCTCATCTTGTTGGTGGCGATGGTCGGTGCCGTGATTCTCACGAAAAAAGGTATCATGGAGGTCAAGGGTTAATGGACGTTCCCGTTAGCTACTATGTCGTGTTAAGCGGCATTGTTTTTTCCATCGGATTGGTGGGTGTCCTTATCCGGCGTAATATCATTATTATTCTGTTATCCGTTGAGTTGATGCTGAATGCCACAAACATTAATTTTGTGGCGTTTTCTTCCTATCTGGGCAATCTGTCCGGCCAGGTCTTCGTGTTTTTCGCGCTGACGGTGGCTGCCGCAGAGGTTGCGGTAGGACTGGCGATTATCATTGCGCTCTACCGTCATTCAGCAAGTATCAACATTGACGACTTCCGGTTGCTGAAATGGTAAGGCGATGGTCTACGCCTTAATTCCCCTTCTTCCACTTCTGGCGTTTGTGGTCCTTGGTCTTGGTGGGCATGTGATCAAGGAACGGGCGCATCTGATTGCCGTCCCTGCCGTCGTCGGTTCCTTTCTCTTGTCCTTGATGGCGCTCAGTGAGGTTGCTGATGGAACAGTCCTACGCATTCCTCTCTATACTTGGGCCAATTCTGGCGATCTGACGATTACCTTAGGTTTGTTTATCGATCAGTTGACGGTGTCCATGCTGATGCTGGTGACCATTGTCAGTTCGCTTGTGCATATCTACACCATTGGATATATGCATGGCGAACCCGGCTATGCCAGATTTTTCAGTAATATCGCCTTGTTTACCTTTTCGATGTTGATGCTGGTGATGTCTGATAACTTCCTGCAGCTGTTTGTGTTTTGGGAAGCGGTGGGCCTGTGTTCCTACTTGTTGATTGGGCATTGGTATGATCGGGAATCAGCTCGGGCTGCTGCGACGAAAGCCTTTCTGGTGAATCGTATCGGGGATTTCGGGTTCATGCTGGGGATTTTATTGGTATTTGTCACGTTTGGAAGTTTGCAATATCAGACCGTCTTTTCCCAGTTGGACCAGGTAGCCGGGGGCACCGTGAATCTGTTAGCGACGATTGGTGGGAATTGGGAAATTTCGGTGATGACGATGATCTGTCTCTTCCTGTTTGTGGGTGCGGTTGGCAAGTCTGCGCAGGTTCCGTTGCATGTGTGGTTGCCGGATGCGATGGAAGGGCCGACGCCAATTTCTGCCCTTATCCATGCCGCGACGATGGTGACAGCAGGTGTCTTTATGGTGGCACGATTGGCCCCACTTTATAACCTTTCGCCGGTTGCCATGGATGTGGTGGCTGTTGTCGGGGGAGCCACCATGGTGCTCGGTGCTACGATTGCGATGACCCAGACAGATATTAAGCGCGTGGTGGCTTATTCCACATTGAGCCAACTGGGTTACATGATGATGGCCTGCGGGCTGGGAGCGTATGTCTCCGGGATGTATCATTTGCTCACACACGGGGCGTTTAAGGCCTTATTGTTTTTGGGATGTGGTGCCGTCATCATTGCGTTGCACCATGAACAAGATATGAGCAAGATGGGTGGGTTGAAAGATAAATTGCCGGTGACGTATTGGACGTTTGTCATTGGTTCGCTGGCTCTGGCGGGCTTTCCTTTGACAGCGGGATTTTTTAGTAAAGATGCGTTGTTGTTGTCTGCGTGGATGTCTGGTGGTGTATTAGGGCAAGTGCTCACGGTGTTGGGCCTGCTTACGGCCTTGATGACGGCATTTTATAGCTTCCGTTTAGTTTTTGTGACCTTTTGGGGCGAGTCTCGCGTTGATCCGCATCATGCGGATCATATTCATGAACCCTCGAAGACCATGACCGTGCCGCTCTTGATTCTTGCGGTCTTGAGTATTCTGGCAGGCTATATTGGCATTCCCGAATTTCTTGCCCCGGCATTTCCTGGTGGTGGGGGCGGCGGACATCATGAAGGGGCCGCAGCAACAGGCATTATGGTGGCGGCCACGGCGATGGGACTTTTGGGCATTGCCGCAGCGTACTTTGTGTATGTGAAATCACCTGGATTGCCGGATCGTTTAGCCGGTCAATGGCAATCGCTCTATCAATTGTCATTGAACAAATGGTTTGTGGATGAAGCCTATGATCGAACGGTTGTGGCACCGACTTTGAAGATGGCAGATAGCTTATGGAAGCGAGTGGATGTGGCAGTGATTGATGGTGCGGTCAATGGAGTTGCGCGTGCCGTGGCCTGGGGAGGATGGGTGACGCGAGTACTTCAAAGTGGACAAGCACAAAACTACGCGCTGGCCATGACGGTCGGCGCGGTAGTGATTCTTGGAGCGTTAATTTTCTATTAAATACGAGGCGCGATTCCGCCATGTTCGTTGTATGTGGAGAGGATCTAAGAACTCAAGGTGTCGGGTATGACAGGGATCTTTAACAGGAACGTAGAAGTGCTAAGTAAGAGGAAAATGTTGTCATGACTGAAATGGTAGTGCCTTCCGGGGGTATGCCCTGGTTGACATTGATTCTTATTTTGCCATTGCTTGGGAGCGTAGTGTTGCTCCTTGCTCATGAATCCATGTCACGCCAGATCGCGCTAACAGTTTCGCTGCTGACGTTTATTGTGTCATTACCACTCTGGTTCTTATTCGACAACGGCCAGGCTGGCATGCAGTTTGTTGAAAAGCATCTATGGATTGATTCTCCTGCGATTCATTATGCCTTGGGCGTTGATGGCATCAGTATGCCTCTGGTGCTCCTGACAACATTTCTCACACCGCTGTGTATTCTCGTATCATGGACGGCTATTCAAAGCCGACTCAAAGAATTTTTTATCAGTTTGCTGGTCATGGAAACAGCCACCATTGGCGTATTCGGTGCGTTAGATTTCGTGCTCTTTTATATCTTCTGGGAAACCATGCTCATTCCCATGTATTTGTTGATTGGCGTATGGGGCGGACCGAATCGTGTCTATGCCGCTATTAAATTTTTTCTCTATACGCTGACAGGGAGTATCCTTCTGCTTGTGGCGATTATGGTGTTGTTTTTCGAAGGCGGGCGAACGTTCGATATTCTGACGTTGACGCAGGCATCGTACGATCCCGGCCTGCAATCGTTGCTATTCTGGGCGTTCTTTGCCGCCTTTGCTGTCAAAGTCCCCATGTTCCCGTTTCATACGTGGTTGCCGGATGCGCATGTTCAAGCGCCGACAGCGGGGAGCGTCATTCTGGCCAGTGTGTTGTTGAAGTTGGGTACGTATGGGTTCTTGCGTTTCTCGTTGCCCATGTTGCCGGATGCGTCAGTCACGTTTACCCCGATTATCATGACTTTATCGGTGATTGCGATTATCTATGGCGCCTATATGGCTCTTGCTCAAAGTGACATCAAGAAACTGATTGCCTATTCCAGTGTGAGTCACATGGGCTTTGTCACGTTGGGGATCTTTGCATGGAATGCACAAGGGATTGAAGGCGCTGTGCTTCAGATGGTCAATCATGGCATTACGACAGGCGCGCTCTTTATGTGTGTGGGTATTATTTATGAACGCACACATAGTCGCGAGATTGGCGATAATGGTGGCTTGGCCAAGGCCATGCCGAAGTATGCGACGTTCTTGGTTATCTTTGCTTTGTCTTCCGTTGGGTTGCCGGGGATGAATAGTTTTGTGGGTGAATTTCTGGTGTTGGTCGGCGTGTTTGCCTGGGATAAATTGACTGCGACACTAGCCGCATTGGGTATTATTTTGGCCGCCGTGTATATTTTGTATTTAATACAGCGTATCGTCTATGGTCCGGCCTCTCCAAAAATGCTTCCAAAATTAACCGACCTGAATGCCAGAGAATTTGGCATGCTGGTGCCATTAGTCGTTCTGGTATTCTGGATTGGGCTCTATCCAAAACCGCTCTTGGATGTGATGCATGCGAGTGTCGAGCGCGTGGTCGCCACGCACTCGGCATCTATTGTCGTGCAACAAGATGGCGATTCTTCGGATAACGTATTGGTTATGTCAGAAGTCCTTCCTCCTACCGTGAATGTTTTTGAAGCGGAGGTCGCTCCATGACCCTCCCACTTGCCGATCTTGTCACGATCCTTCCTGAATTATTAATTGTGGGAATGGCTTGTCTGATTCTGGTTCTGGACCCTATCACACCCTCAGGCAAAAAGGACTTTCTGGCTTGGATGAGTTTGGGAATATTGGGAGTCTGTGCGCTGATCACCATGACAGATTTTGGTGAGACGGTTGTGGCTTTCGGGGGATTGGTCGTTGTGGACTCCTATGCCGCGTTTTGGAAAATGTTGCTGTATCTTGTCAGTGGTCTGACGATCTTATTGTCGATGAGTTATCTCAAAGAAGAGAAAATCGAGCTCGCAGAATATTACGCGTTTGTGTTGCTGGCCTTAGCGGGCATGATGGTGATGGTCTCTGGAACGGATCTCCTCACGATCTACCTGGGTATCGAACTCATGTCGATTACCTTGTATATCATGGCTGGATTAAAACGGTCTGAAGCCAGGTCGATTGAAGCGTCGGCAAAGTATTTCGTATTAGGGGCTTTTTCTTCAGGTATTTTGCTCTATGGAATTTCCCTACTATTTGGCGTGACCGGCAGCACGCGTCTGAGCGAAATCTCGGCTGTGGTGAACGGGCCAGCCTCGGAAGACCCGCTGATGCTCTTGGCGCTGATGCTTATCATTGTGGGATTTGGATTTAAAGTGGCTGCCGTGCCATTTCACATGTGGACACCCGATGTGTATGAAGGGGCACCAACATCGGTCACGGCGTTTATGGCCGTGGCTTCGAAAGCCGCGAGTTTCGCCGCGTTTCTTCGTGTGCTGTTGGAAGCGTTTGGCGGGGTCAAGCCTAATTGGAATGTATTGATTCTTGCCCTTTGTGTCGTCACCATCGCGTTGGGTAACTTGGTCGCCATTGTTCAAACAAACGTCAAGCGCATGTTGGCCTATTCCAGTATTGCTCATGCCGGGTATGCCCTCATTGGTATTGTTGTTGCGGGTTGGGTAGGAATTGATCCTGACGTCTCATCTCGTGGCATCTCCAGTCTCATGCTCTATCTGGCGATCTATTCGTTTATGACGCTTGGTGCCTTTGCTATGGTTGCGATTTTGCGAAAAGGTGGATTAGAGGGTGAAAATATTGAAGACTTCACAGGCTTGGCCAAACGGCATAAGGGCGGGGCCTTCCTTATGCTGGTCTTTATGATATCTCTGGCAGGTATTCCCCCCACCGCTGGGTTTATTGGAAAATTCTACATCTTGATGGCGGCTGTCAATGCAGAGTTGGCCTGGTTGGCTATTTTCGCGTTGATCTTTGCTGCAATCTCTGCATTCTATTATTTACGAATTGTCATGGTCATGTACATGCGTGACCCGTCACCTGAGCAAGAGAAAAACACACGTCTTACTCTTTCCCCACAAGTCTCCGTGGTCCTTGCCTGTGCCATTGCCGGTGTCGTGTTACTGGGAGTATTCCCAGGTCCGTTAGTCTCCCTCACCGACTTGTCCGTCCTCTCCATTAGCCCCGTTCGATAGTTTCCGTCTGTTTTTCCCATTTGTTTTCTTCTGATTTTTGTCGGATGGACAGGATTGTTTATTTCATCCACTACGTTTGAACCTCATTCCGTTAGAGAAGAATGAATGCACGCGGTGCATCCATTGTATCCGTGTCAATCAATGTACGGCCATTTCCGAAAAGTACCATTAGGCTGATCAACTCGGATTTGGCCTGGAGAGCTCTTGAGGGAAACAGAAATAGGCCGACAATGCCTGCAGTATTGGTCCCTTTCCAAGTCGTTCAAAATTTCTTGCTAAGTACTTGAAAAGCTTATAGGATTACCGAAACCCCAAAACTTAGTGAGTCGGAATAGACTGATCAAGCTACTTAATAGTTATGCATACTGAATAAATGAATTATCACGTCGAACTCAAACTCACAGCGATAAAAGATCTGAAGACCATTTCCAAAGAGGATGGGTCAAGGATAATCGCTCGACTTGAGTCGCTTGAAGATGACATGAAAGGAAACGTGAAAAGACTTACAAATTTCACCTCCGAATATCGCATGCGTGCCGGCAACTATAGGGCATTATTTGAAGTCGAAGGTGATCGAATCATCGTTTATAGAATTAAGCATAGAAAGGATATTTATCGATGACACTTCACCCACAAATAATTGAAAAAGAAGGCAAAAAGGAATTCGTCGTTCTTCCTTACGAAGAATTTGTTCAACTTCAGGAAGAGATAGAGGATTATGAAGACTTGAAGGATCTTCGTAGTGCGAAGGAAACAGAAGAAAGCGCCCCAACAGTTTCTCTCGCTGAAGTCAAAAAGGAACTCGGTGTTTAAAGCATAGCAAATCGCTTAGCTCTGACTTGAGATAATCGCATTGCGATTACTCAAGCAGGTTCTCTCGTTCGTTTGGCAGCAGATGAGAAACGATATATTCCATCCTTGATATCGATCTCGACTACTTCAACCAGATAGCTTCCCCAGCCTCGTGTTTGGACCATCTGCTCAGCTAGGCTGCCTGTCCGGTGTCCGTGGTTGTGGAACGGCACAATCACGCCTTTTCTCAATGGAGGAAGAGAAGGCTGCTAACAAGGCATTGCTCCGGACAAGCCGCTGAATGCGGTGATACAAATTAGTCTGCTTCACACTGCGACTGATTGAATCTTAGGTAACCGCATGAAAATTGCTTTTATTGAAATCCAAAACTTCCGCAAACTCAGATCCTGCCGTGTCGAGATAGCGTTCCAAGAAACCATCCTTGTAGGCGCAAACAATAGCGGCAAGACCTCCGCGATGGATGCGATGATTTTGTTTCTCAAAAAGGATCGCCGCAAAGACATCACAACCACAGATTTCACCTTGTCCAATTGGGCACATATCAATCAAATCGGCACGCAATGGACAACCGCTGACGACGACAACACGCCTGACCTTACACTCGATCAATGGTTGCCATTTTTACCATCCATCGACATTTGGCTTGATGCGAATGATGCTGATATTCATCATCTCATCCATCTGCTCCCAACGCTTGCTTGGGAAC
>QIMB01000090.1 GCA_003233615.1 Nitrospirota bacterium | reverse complement strand
TGGCGATGGAGGTGTTTTTGAAGAAACCTCAGGCACGGGTGTATGAACTCGAGGTTCATTTGACCAATGTTAGTGAGGACGTGGTACGCGTGAATGTTCGTGACTTGCCTTGGAATCCTCCAAATGATTCGAAATGGTTCTCGGTGCTTCGTCTGGATGGGCAAGAGAGTCCGGTGAAGCAGCGCGTTCAGGATTGGAAGCTGGGATCTCTGGTGATTCAACTTGTTCCGGGTGAATCGATTCAAGATACGATGGTGTTAAATCCTCGGATGCCTTCGTTGTTAGATGATATTGCGCAATTCGGGGTGCAACTTCGTTGGGATTGTCCACCGGCATCTTTGAAATTTGTCTGTCATAACGATTCTCCACAGGCCTTGACTATTGCAAAAGGTGACAACGGCCAAGCAGATATTCATTCCTCTGATGTACTCGCATGTCAGAAATTCGAGCAGACGATAGGTCTTATCAAGATTCCTGAAGGCCACGAGGTGATGTTTCTTGTGACTCCTGAGTCAGTCATGAGTGACCTTTCTAAGGTTCAGGCTCTTTTGTACCAAGTGAATGACTATGTTCAGCAATGCCAACCTTCATGGACGAATAGCTGGGCGGTGAGTTTTTTTACGGAAGCGCGGTTTGCAGGATTTTTAAGTGATGATGCCAATAAGCGATATTTTGAAGAAGGCATCTGGCAACAAGTGAATATTGGACAGTATTCAAGCCAAATTCGCACTCTATTCCGATTTCCATGGATCAAGAAAAAATCTGAGGATGTCTATCTGACGGTGTATCGGTGATACAAAGGGAAATATATCGGCTCGTTTGAGATTCTATCTCCCCTGAATCGTGCTATTACGCTCTGTAGGGTGCGCCTTTTATTTGCAAAGGAGGGGAAGTGTGAATATGGATTGCTTCCCAGGACTTGCTACAATCTTGACATTGCTTCTCTAGCGAGAATGAGGGCTGATCCATGCCGTTGCAATCGTTTCATCCGGTGATTCAAGAATGGTTCTCGACGACGTTGGGAGAGCCGACAGATGTGCAGCGGGCGAGTTGGCCGGCGATTCAGTCCGGGAAGCATGCGCTGATTTCAGCTCCTACCGGCTCAGGGAAAACCCTTTCTGCGTTTCTGACCTGTATCGACCGATTGTTGCATCAGGCGATCCATGGGGAATTGGTGGATGGCATCCAAGTTGTCTACGTGTCACCCCTTCGGGCCCTGAGTCATGATATCCACAAAAATTTGCAACAGCCGTTAGATGAGATTAGTCAGCTTGCGTTGTCTGCCGGTTTGCTGAGTCCGAATATTCGGGTCGAGGTTCGAACCGGTGATACCCCTCCCGCGCAGCGCCAACGACTGCTCAAGCATCCGCCCCATATTCTCGTCACGACTCCAGAAACCTTATTTCTAATGGTGACGGCCAAGCGCAGTCGGGAATTATTGACGGGTGTGCATACGATCATCGTCGATGAAATTCATGCCCTGGCACCGAATAAACGGGGCTCCCATTTGGCGTTGTCCTTAGAGCGGTTGGATGCGGTGACCACACAACATTTAGTTCGCATTGGTCTGTCGGCCACACAGCGTCCCTTGGAACAGATTGCGCAGTTCCTTGTAGGAGAGCCTTCTCACCGTAAAAAGAATCGGCAATCTTCACTCTTTGAATCATCGCATTGTCATATTGTTGATGTGGGACATCGACGAACGCTGGATTTGCAAGTGGAAGTGCCCAATGATGAATTAGGCGCTATCGCGACGAATGCGATTTGGTCGGAGGTCTATGACCGTATTGCAGCCATTGCCGAACAACATCGTTCCACGTTGGTGTTTGTGAATACGCGGCGTTTAGCCGAACGTCTTGCGCATCATCTCAGTGAACGGTTGGGCGAGAATCACGTGGCGTCGCATCATGGGAGTTTGTCGAGAAACCTACGGCTTGCTGCTGAAGAACGTTTGAAAACCGGACACATTAAGGTGATGGTAGCAACGGCGTCGTTGGAGTTGGGCATCGATATCGGGTTTATTGATGTCGTCTGCCAGATTGGTTCGCCTCGTGCCATTGCTACCTGTCTGCAGCGCGTGGGACGGGCAGGCCATTGGGTCGGGGCGATTCCGAAGGGACGAGTGTTTTGTACAACGCGAGATGAGTTGGTGGAATGTGCAGCCGTGGTGCGAGCCATTCGGCAAGGGCAATTGGAAACCATTGAGATCCCGTCGGCTCCTCTGGATATTCTCATGCAACATGTGATCGCAGAAGTGGCTGCCCAAGAATGGGATGTACGAGACCTCTATGATATGTGCCGGTCGGCCTATCCGTATCGAGAAATCACCTGGGAAGAGTTTGAATCCTTGGTGGAACTCATTGCCGAAGGCTTTGTGCCTGGACGGAGGCGTTTGTATGCCTTCTTGAGTTATGACCGTCGCGAGGGCCGACTGCGGCCTCGACGTGGTGGTCGGTTGGCGGCGTTAACCTCTGGCGGGGCCATTCCTGATACGGCGACGTATTCTGTCGTGGTCGAACCTGATGGAACCGTTGTTGGCACTGTCGATGAAGATTTTGCGATTGAGAGTTTGGCTGGTGACATCATGTTGCTGGGAACCACGTCGTGGCGTATCAGAGCTATTGAAACGGGAAAGGTCCGAGTCGAAGATGCGCATGGCCAACCACCGAATATTCCTTTTTGGCGAGGTGAAGCCCCATCACGATCTCGAGAGCTTTCGCAGGCGGTGGCTGATGTGAGGCGAGCCATTCATCAACTGTTGGAGAACGGGGCGAAGCCAGGGGATGCTTCGGCACGTCAGTGGTTTTCTGAGGAATGCGGAGTTGATGGAGCAGGAGCCGATCAATTGTTGGCGTATGTGGCTGGCGGCGTGCAAATTTTAGGGGAAGTGCCGACGCAGGACTGTATTATTGCTGAACGCTTTTTTGATGAGGCTGGTGGGATGCAACTGGTGTTGCATGCGCCGTTTGGAGGGCGACTGAATCGTGCCTGGGGCTTGGCATTACGCAAGCGCTTTTGTCTGAATTTTGATTTTGAATTGCAAGCCGCGGCTACTGATGATGGGTTGGTTCTTTCTCTCGGTGAACAACATAGCTTTCCTCTAGAGACCATTTTCCAATTTCTTCAACCCAAGACTGTGCGTGATGTGCTCATTCAGGCCACGCTGGCAACTCCGCTGTTTGTCACACGCTGGCGATGGAATGTCAGCCGTTCACTGGCCCTATTGCGGTTTCACAATGGCAAGCGGGTGCCAGTCCATCTCCAACGAATGCGAGCTGAAGATTTGCTTGCGGCGGCGTTTCCGATGGCGGCAGCCTGTGGCGATAATCATGTTGGGGATATTCCGGTGCCGGAGCATCCGCTCGTGCAGGAAACACTTCGAGATTGTCTTACCGAAGCCATGGATCTCGAGGGTCTACGTCAGGTTTTAGAGCACATAGAGTCGAGAGCCATTCAGGTTCGAGTCGTGGAATCCCCGGTGCCGTCTCCCTTCGCGCATGAAATTTTGAATGCCAATCCCTATGCGTTCTTGGATGATGCGCCATTGGAGGAACGACGTGCGCGTGCTGTGAATCTTCGGCGAACCTTACCGACGCAGTTCGATGGAAGCATTGGGACATTGGATGCCGCCGCAATTGAGGCGGTTCGTGAAGAAGCCTGGCCGACAGTACGAGACGAGGACGAACTTTTTGATGTGTTACAGGTGATGGGGTGGCTACCAACTCGTGACGGGGAGCCTTGGCGAGATGACTTAGAAAGTCTGGTGGCGAAAAGACGCGTGTTGGTTCTTCGCGTCAAACCGGAAAATTCTTCAGGCACTGATGTGTTAGAGGGATGGACGACATATGAACATGTCTCAAAAATCCAAGCGTTGTTTTCTCAGGTAGACATATGTGCCGGAGCACCAGATGCATCTGCGATGAATACTAATGAGGATGAAATCCCAACGGCTGAATCGGCAGCGCTGTATGTGGTGCAAGGGTGGATGCCTCACATTGGGCCTGTGACGTCAAAGGAATTATCAGAGCGTCTCGGAATTTCTCATACACAGATGCATCAAGCTCTGTTGCAGTTGGAGAACCAAGGCCAAGTCCTGCGTGGCCACTTCCGTCCTGATTATTTTCATACCCCCTCTCCCTTCCAGGGAGAGGGCGGGGGTGAGGGTAAAGACGCCCAAACACAACCAGTCGAATGGTGCGATCGCAGCCTTCTCGCCCGCATTCATCGCCGAACTGTGACGGCGTTACGCCGAGAAATCGAACCGGTGGCGGCTTCAGATTTCATGCGATTTCTCTTTCGGTGGCAGCATTGTGCGCCAGGATCACAACTTCATGGTGAAGCGGGACTTCGTGAAATCATTGCCCAGTTAGCCGGGTATGAAACCGCGGCTTCAGCTTGGGAGTCCTCTCTTCTCAAAGCGCGTGTGGCCAATTACAAAACGGAATGGCTTGATAATCTGTGCTTGCGAGGGGAAGTGGCGTGGGGTCGGCTCACACCACCTGATATGAAGCCGAACCTGAGATCGGTTGTGGAAGGCGAGTCGCTCCGACGACTGACGCCGACGAGCATGGCACCCATTAGTTTTGTTCGGAGAGACGATATTGCGTGGATGTTGCCACTCGCTCGACCTGGGATCGTGTCGGGACCACTTGGGGTTCGGTTGAGTGTGAGTAGTGTGGCTCAAGCTCTCTATGACTATTTGGAACAGCGAGGTGCGTGTTTCTTCTCAGACCTGATCACTCGGACCGGACATTTAGCGGCAGAAATAGAACATGCTCTGTGGGAACTTGTAGCCGCAGGATTGGTGACAGCGGATGGGTTTGATCCCTTACGGGCGCTGTTAGATCCTCGCCGTCGTCGGGCTGTAGGGAAAGATCGTGCACGGCGAGCGCGTCATAGTGTAGGACGTTGGTCATTGCTTGAATCACATGCTGATGATGTGGACACAGATACGTCTCCGTTAATCCATCCGCATGAACAGTGGGCCAAACAATTGGCGCGCCGCTACGGAGTCGTCTTTCGGGATGTGTTGAAACGCGAATCTCTCCCTGTGACGTGGCGAGAGTTACTCAGTCAGTATCGAAAAATGGAATGGCGTGGTGAAATACGTGGCGGACGTTTTGTGGGAGGTTTTACAGGCGAACAATTCGCCTTACCTGAAGCGGTGGAAGCTTTGCGGGCCGTCCGTCGAGATCCACAGGCTGGAGCTCAAGATGTACGCCTTTCACCAGCAGATCCCCTCAATCTTGTCGGCATCATTCTCCCTGGCGATCGCATTTCCTCCCATACGTCCCAACCCATTCTCTTTCGAGACGGAGTACACGTATCTGATTCACAACACGTCATGAGTCTAGCCTAAATTGGATAGACAGAAGGTCAGGCGCCCGTCTGAGATTCGTGATCGTCACGAGGTGGTGCAGGTTTGAGTCAGATTGTTCGACGATATAAGGCGAGTAGTGGGGACTATTGGACGTGAAACGGATCTTAGCGCAATCAAAACAATCTTGCTGTTTGCGGCAACCCCCCTGAAAAGTTTTTGCTTTACGTCGATACGATCTGCTGAGAATAGCGCAGGAATGAGTGGAAAGTTCTAATAATCCCTCCGCCCTTTAGGCGAGAACGCCGCTGGCAGATTTTTTAACTTTCCCAATATATCAGGTGGCAATGAATATTCCAACGGTTACCATAGCGACATTTCCTCCAGAGCATCACGATCGGTCGTGTTCTCGGTATCAATCGAAGGCAGAGGGTGCCAGTTTCGTGGAATATGATTACATGGTAATGCTCATAGCCACGTGTATCTTTCCTTGACCTTATACCACCTTTCAGATAGTGTCTCTAGTTGTCTGCTGTCTGGAGGCCTTCCCCTCTTTTTCCCTCCCGTACACAACACACTTTTTGCACGCATGTCATTTTTTCTTTGGGAGTATGTATGCGCCCACTGCGGGTAACGATTATAGATTTGGTGACGAAAGGTCCCACTGACTCGCTGTATGCGCGGGTTATGAATCATAATTTGGCGAGTATTATGCCTCAGGTGGTGGGGGTATGGTGTGAAGAATTGGGTCATCACGTACGGTTTATTTGTTACACAGGGCGCGAAGATCTACATCAGGAACTATTAGAAGAGACAGATATTGTCATTATCGGGGCCTTTACCCGTTCAGCCCTGACAGCCTATGCCATTAGTCACATGTTTCGGGCTCGTGGCGCAGTCACAGTCCTGGGCGGGCCACACGCGAGAAGCTACCCTCAAGATTCTGCACGATACTTTGACTATGTGCTGGGGTTTACGGACAAATCGCTGATCCATGACATTCTGTCTGAATGTGCTCCCAATCGACCAGTGGGCCTACATGTTCAAGCCGCTCAGCAGCCAAGGGAATTGCCGGGTGTCAAGGAGCGATGGAAGTTTATCGAGCCAACCATAGATAAGGCGCCGATCCCTTTTCAAATCGTTCCGATGATCGGGAGCATGGGGTGTCCGTACACCTGCGGCTTTTGTGTGGATGCAGAGGTTGACTACCAACCGTTGTCCTTCGATCAGATTACTGAGGATCTAAAATTTCTCCTGACAAAATTGAAACACCCGATCGTCGCGTGGCACGATCCAAACTTCGGCGTCAGATTTGAAGATTACATGTGTGCGATCGAAACAGCCATTCCGCCGAATCGCATTGATTTTATCGCTGAAAGTACGCTCTCGATATTATCAGAGCCGCATTTGGATCGGTTAAAAAAGAATGGATTTCGAGCCATGTTGCCGGGCGTCGAGTCATGGTACGACATGGGGGGTAAGTCTAAGACCGGGCAACAAAAGGGCGAAGAGAAGGTCAAGAAAGTCGCGGATCATATTAATATGATTCTTCGGTATATCCCCTATGTACAAGTGAACTTTGTGTTGGGGATGGACTGTGACCAAGGAGCGGAGCCGTTTGAATTAACCAAGCAATTTTTGGATGCAGCGCCTGGCGCTTTTCCGGCCTTTTCCTTGCTGACCGCTTATGGCCAATCTGCCCCGTATAATTTGACGCTGCAACAGGATGGTCGCGTGCTTCCTTTTCCATTTCATTTTCTTGACAACAATCATTCCATGAATGTCAGACCTAAACATTATGCCTGGCCGGAATTTTATGATCATGTCATTGATATTTCGGAACATGCCTTTTCCTGGCCCATGATTGCCACGCGATTTATGCGAAACAGGGGGATGATTCCCAAATGGTATAATTTAGTACGGTCGATCTCCACAGGGGGATTCGGGCGAATTTCATATCACAAGAATATTCGAGAACGCCTTGATAGCAGCCATTCTGGCGTCAGGCAATTCATGGAAGGTGAGACGACGGAATTGCCGTCCTATTACCGCAGAAAAATCCAAAAAAAACTTGGCTCCTTATGGGAGATGCTGCCTCCTGGAGCATTGATGCACGACCATCATGCCTATCTCCATTCACAAACCCCATCC
>QIMB01000429.1 GCA_003233615.1 Nitrospirota bacterium | reverse complement strand
GCGTCAAGTTTTCAAAAAAATCGGTGTCGGGGCTCAATTCAACACCACGCACCTCTCCCCCGGCAATAATGACACAATACATATGAATTGGATAGGTTGGGGTCGGTGCGAGCACGACATCGCCAGGTCCTACGATAGCCAGGGCTAAATGCGCTAATCCTTCTTTAACCCCGAGTGTCACGATGGCTTCCGTTTCCGGATCCAAACTGACTTCATATTTTCGTTGATACCAATCACAAATCGCATGGCGTAATTTGGTAATGCCACGAGAAGCCGAATACCGGTGGTTTCGTCCATTCTTTGCCGCTTCTATTAATTTGTCGACAATGTGAGGAGGGGTCGGTTGATCCGGGTTCCCCATCCCCAAATCAATAATATCTTCACCTCGTTTGCGAGCCTGAAGCTTCAATTCCTGGACTTGCGTAAAGACGTATCCAGGGAGCCGTTGAATTCGGTAAAAAGGGTCCATTGTCAATGAAGAATAAAAGAATGTCCCTAAGGACTTGCGTGAACATAACTTGAACATTCCACAGACAATCTTCGGGCCACCTTTGAACGCGCCTCAATCGAAAAAAACCTCATCATAGCTATGCTATGCATCGGATTTTCCTTAATCGTTCCGTCCAAATCTAACCCAAATCTTGTTGCGCAATTGTTCAAGTTATGTTCATACAAGTCCTTCGTACCAGGGACGGTGGAGAACAGAGAATCGTACACATTCCTACGAGTTTTCATTCTAGAGGAGGGAATGAAACCAGTCAATTTCGAATGAGGTAATTTCGCTGAAAAATGGATATGCACGTCATAGATTTTTCGCAAACATTCGATGACCCCATCATTTCATTGCCGGAGATATTCCCATTTGCGATAATGCTCCTCCACAATGCTTCTCTCAATAGGAGGATTTATGGCACGCCTCGGTGTAAACGTGGATCATATTGCAACTCTCAGGCAAGCTCGCGGAGGGCATGAACCCGATCCTATCATGGCTGCCTCTCTCGTAGAGCTGGCCGGGGCAGAAGGTCTGGTGGTTCACCTCAGAGAGGATCGGCGCCATATTCAAGACCGCGATCTCACGATTCTTCGGGAAACAGTCCATATTCAACTGAATTTGGAAATGGCCGCAGAGGATTCCATTGCTAAAATCGCCCTCCATGTAAAACCTGATATCGCAACACTCGTTCCTGAACGTCGGCAAGAACTGACGACAGAAGGCGGGCTGGATGTTGTCGAGCACCGAGAGCGCATCCAATCCATGGTGAATCTTCTGCATGAAGGGGGAATTCCTGTTAGTTTATTTATTGATCCTGACGTGCAACAAATTCGAGCTGCCCATAAGGTGAACGCTGATTTTGTCGAACTCCATACCGGTCGTTACGCCAATACTCAACGGCAACAAGAAGCCGATGCTGAATATGATGCTCTGGCTCAAGCCGCCAAGCTTGCCGCAAAGTTAGGGCTGCGTGTCAGCGCAGGACATGGGCTCAACTATCACAATGCCCAACGGATGACCAAGATTCCTGAAATAGAAGAATTCAATATTGGTCATAGCATTATTGCTCGAGCCGTCTTTGTCGGCCTTGAACGTGCAATTCGAGAAATGAAAGCCCTCCTCACATAGATGCCTTCACACCAATCATCCCCTTCATCCCTGACCGCCATGTGGCTCGTGACCCCGACAGAAATGCAAGAACTGGATCGTCGGACGATTCAAGAAGCCAACATTCCTGGGACCACTTTAATGGAACAGGCCGGAGCTGGTGTGGTCACTTATCTTCTTCAGCACTATGGCTCTCCAAAAGGAAAGAAGATCCTCGTCTGTTGCGGGAAAGGGAATAATGGCGGTGATGGCTTGGTGGTCGCCAGGCTCTTGCAGGGGAAGGGGGCCCATGTGACGGTGATGCTGATGGCGCCTTATCAGGAACTCAGTACAGATGCCAAAACAATGTATCGCCGCTTCAAAAAAAAGTCAAAACCGTCTCAAATCCTCGTGCTCCCTCATCAGGATAAATTTAAGTCTTTGACGAAGAATTCCCATGTCATCATTGATGCCCTTCTAGGCACAGGTCTTTCGTCCTCGTTGCACACACCCTACCTTGCAGTTATTCACACAATAAATGACTCCCGCGCCTATACAGTAGCCGTGGACATCCCTTCGGGGTTGGATAGCAAAACGGGGGCTATATTGGGTTCAGCTGTCACAGCAGACCTGACCGTGACATTCGGTTTCCCGAAAATCGGGCTCTATGTCGGAAGCGCAATTGATCAGGTTGGACGCATTGAAATAGTCGATATCGGTATACCCTATGAATTTCTGGAAACCATCAATCCTCACACTCGACTCTTAACACAGCAATATGTTTGCTCCTTGATCCCTCCACGACGTGCGTCTTCTCATAAAGGCACATTCGGACATGCAGGCATTATCGCTGGATCTCCAGGAAAATCCGGTGCGCCAGTGCTCGCAGCACAGGGAGCACTCAGAATCGGAGCTGGCCTCGTCACCGTCGCGGCTCCTCAAACAGTCATGCCCATTGTGGAGTCCAAGCTTCTTGAGGTCATGACTCTAGCCTTACCGGAAACACCGGAATACTTATTGGGGATGGAGGCTGGCTCTGCCTTGCTACATTTCTGTCAAGATAAATCAGCTCTGGCCTTTGGTCCCGGAACAGGCATTTCCTCTTCAACAACAGAGCTGTTGTCTGACCTGCTGCCACAACTCACAGCACCCTGTGTATTGGATGCCGATGCCCTCACTAATTTGAAATCCCATCTACATGTTTTCTCAAATATGAAACAACCCCCTGTATTGACCCCGCACCCCGGGGAAATGGCAAGACTACTCCCAGGCACCTCAACTAAAATCATCAATAACGATCGGATCGGAGTAGCCAGAGCATTTGCTGCCAAACATCAGGTTATTCTCGTCTTAAAAGGTGCCAACACAGTCATTGCTCACCCTGAAGGTCACATTGCCATTTGCCCAACGGGAAACCCGGGAATGGCATCAGCCGGAATGGGGGATGTGTTGACAGGCATGATTACGGGATTGTTAGCGCAAGGTTTGACCGCGTGGGATGCGGCTCAAGCCGGGGTCTATCTACATGGGTTAGCGGGCGACTTCGCCGCCAGAACCATGGGCGAACCAGGTTTGATCGCAAGCGATCTGATCTCAGCCATACCCCAGGCTCTCACCAAGACACTATCCTGGTAAATGGAGGACCTGCCATCTTAGACTCTCCTTCTCCCGGATCGTCTTCATCCGATCTCGATTCTTTTACACGCGAATTGGATTCAGCCGAGAAAACAGTTGCCTTTGGTGAACGCCTGAGCCATACCCTCAAGGGGGGAGATGTCCTCGCCTTAATCGGCGAATTGGGTGTTGGGAAAACTCTTATTACTCGAGGGATTGCTTGTGGCTTAGATATCAAGACTGGGCATGTGAGCAGCCCGACGTTTACTCTTATTCAAGCATATGATTGTACGATCCCGATCATTCATGTTGACCTCTATCGTCTTGAACATCCATTGGCTATTCTTCAATTAGGGCTGGAAGACTATTTTACTCACCAGAATATTGTCATTATTGAATGGGCTGATCGACTCCTTCAGATTCTTCCTTCGGATTATCTAGCTATTCAACTACAACACGGCGATACCGAGACATCCCGACATATAACTATACGCGCAACAGGACCAAGAACCACCAGTATTGTGAATGCCCTCCATGGTGCCATGGGCCAAGCAAGTACCGACTAATGGACCCCTCATTCTGGAATTACGCTTTATGAACAATCAAGAACTCTCCCCGCTCATGCGGCAATTTCGAAGCGTCAAAGCGCAACATCCAGACGCCATCGTTTTTTTTCGTGTTGGCGATTTTTATGAAATGTTTTTTGAAGACGCCGAAGAAGCCTCCAGCCTCTTAGGAATTGTGCTGACGGCACGTGGAAAAGCCAAAGGCACGTCCATTCCTCTTTGTGGGGTACCCCAGCACACCGCCACTGGATATATCGCAAAACTCCTTAAATGCGGGAAAATCGTTGCTCTGTGTGAACAAGTTGAGGACCCAAAAATGGCGAAAGGACTGGTACGACGAGAAGTCGTTCGAGTCTACACTCCCGGAACGCTCTATGACCACGAACTCCTCCCCGCTCGTGAAGCCAATTATATTTCTTCTATCTTTTTCTCGCCAGAGCGTGGCCCCGATCATTCGATATCTAAACGCCGGATAGGCTTGGCAACATTGGATCTTTCAACTGGGGAATTTTGGATTTCTGAAGCTCCGCAAGAAGAATCGTTGCATATGTTTCTCGATGAGCTGGTTCGTATCGAACCCAAAGAAGTGATCTGCCCCATTGCGGTCCATGAAGAATTTTCCGAACGTTTCCACACATTAGGGATCACTCGTGTGGTGCCTCGTGACATCCATAGCTTTGACTTAGAGGTGAGCAAACACATACTGACCAAGACGTTTGGCATTGCCGATATCCATGAGCTGGAACTCTCTGGACTGACGGTCGGCTACCAAGCCAGCGGCGGGCTTCTGCACTATCTTGCCGACACGCAACCGACCGTCGTTCATGCACATTTACGCCGACCATGGATTCGCCTACTTGAACAAGAAATGCAATTAGACCAGTCCACATTGCGAAATTTAGAAATCCTTAAACCGGCCTCCGAGCTCCGTCACAGTCCCACCTTGTTCACCACTATGGACCGAACCTTCACCCCAATGGGCACTCGATTATTGCGTCAGTGGATCGTTCGTCCTCTCACGCAACTGTCGGTTATTCAGGACAGGCAAGACGCCGTCAAGGAATTGGTCAATCAGGTGGGGGATCGGATGTCAATTCGAGGACATCTGAAAGCCATCAAAGATCTCGAACGCCTGAATAGCCGCATAGTGTTAGGAGTGGCCAATCCTCGCGACCTTATCAACCTTGTCCATTCGTTAGAAAACTTACCGAGGCTTCAGCAAATTTTGGTCTCCTTTCAATCCAACATCCTGCAAACCATGTATGCCGATTGGGATGCACTCCAAGACGTATCGTCCTGGATTGCAGAATCGATCATGGAGAACCCTCCGCTCTCGGGCAAGGAGGGAGGGATCATTCGTGCAGGAGTGAACGACGCGCTTGATGAACTGCATATTCTTACCAAAGAAGGCACACGGTTATTAGCGGAAATGGAAACACGGGAACGCACAAAAACAGGAATTGAGACGCTCAAGGTGAAATTCAATCACGTCTTTGGCTACTACATAGAAGTCACCAAAGCCAATGCCTCTCGTGTGCCACACGATTATCACCGAAAACAGACACTGGTCAATGCTGAACGCTATACCACTGACGAACTCCAGGAACTCGAAGGCCGTCTTACCACCGCCGACCAGAAAATGAAACATATGGAATTTGAGCTCTTCGTGGTTCTGCGCAGCCGTGTGGCTACTGCGACGACAAGAGTTCAGAACATGGCGCAGCAACTTGCGACCCTAGACGTCTTGAGCAGTTTGGCGGAAACCGCCGCTCTCAACCGTTATGTCCAGCCCACAGTCTATGAAGGCGGGACAATTCAGATTACCGAAGGACGTCATCCGATCATTGAAATTATTCAAAATGCAGAAGGCTTTATTGCCAATGACACAAACCTTGATTTGGATACCAACCGGCTCCTCCTCATTACGGGCCCTAATATGGCAGGGAAAAGCACCTATCTCCGACAAGTCGCACTGATAGTCCTCATGGCACAAATGGGAAGCTTTGTGCCAGCAGACTCCGCACGAATTGGCTTAGTTGATCGGATTTTCACGAGAGTAGGAGCCGCCGATGATCTGAGTGCGGGACAAAGCACGTTCATGGTGGAAATGCGTGAAACAGCCAACATTCTTCTTTCCGCCACTTCAAGAAGTTTGCTGTTGTTAGATGAGGTGGGAAGAGGAACCAGCACCTATGACGGTTTAAGCATCGCCTGGGCTTTAGTAGAATATATATTAGATCGGGAAAATCTTGGAGCGAGGACGCTGTTTGCCACACATTACCACGAAATGACTCAATTAGAGTCTCAGCGAGAGGGAATTAAAAATTACACCGTCCTCGTACAGGAAAAAGGAAACGATGTCTTATTTCTCAGGAAAATTATTCTTGGAAAAGCAGATCGAAGTTATGGTATCCATGTCGCAAAACTGGCAGGAATTCCCTTACCCGTGCTTGACCGTGCGAAAAACATTCTTGAACAACTCGAGCAAGACCAAGCTAGTCCAAATCTCTTGGACTCAGCTAACCAAGATACTGATCCTGCCCCACCTGATATCCTTTCCCCTCAACCTCATATCATCTTGGAAGAGGTGAAACAAATCGACTTATTTTCCATGACCCCGCTTGAAGCTCTGAATCGCTTAGCTGATTTTAAGGCCCGCTTGGATGAAGACTTGGCCACAAAAAAAGAAAGGCCTGCGTAACACGCAGGCCTTTCTCTAGAAACTTTATAACTTACAGCGAATCTATTTTTCTGGATCCCAGACTCCAAGACCTTGATCAGAATAAGGAATCACACCAGAAATAGTTGGACCACCGGGAATCATTACATCAAATTGCATCTTCCGGTTTTGTGGCCAACTCTCATCAGCAATCGCTCCATCTGGACTCATCGTCCGCAAGGCATGAATGCTTCGCGGTTTCGCAGGAGTTCCTGCAACATCATCCACCGCTTTCGCTGAAAGAATGATGCGCTTGTTTTGTTCCTTTTCTTGAACCACGATTTCAACCATACCGTACTTTGACGGCTTTGTTCCAGTCATGACAGCCTGGCTGTGCGAACTTTTCCCTGCAGCACTTAACACCGCCATCACTTTATCATCTGCTGCATACATTTTGACATTCTTGCCAGGGAAATACTTTTGCCAGTAATATCCACTTTCGGCATTTCCACCGAATACAGCCACGTTGACCCAGACGGCTTTATCATAAGGATCAGCTACCGCAACCCGGCCACGAAGCGTCGTAGGCTTGCTCAGATCACCCCACTCAAAACGTTCTTGGAAGGCCTCGATTGCCAATGCACTGGTGGCCATTGTGCCTACGAGCGCCATGGCTCCGACAAGGGCCCATCCTTTCATCTTAGCACCTTTCATAATGGCTTCCCTCCTCAACTAGAAAGTTGTCTGTCATATATGAATGAGTAAAACTTTTCTTTAGTTTAAGATCTTAAAACTGGTGACCGTATGCCCACTCACTTGCACTTCCATGGCCACTAAATCTTGAGCAGCCTTGGTCATTTGGTCCATGAGAGCTTTGTCTTTAACCTCTAACCTCACCGTAGTTTGCGGTGTGTACCAGCCAGAATACGGGTTGTTCTTTTCGGTTCCACCCTGATAGCCCCACGCACAGCAGGACACCAATGGATCTGGCAATGTTTGAATGCGATCATCGGAAGCCCGGCCTGGTGGATCTCCCACTTCGGCGACATCCGAGGTATTCCAATATTGAATACCAAA
>QIMB01000033.1 GCA_003233615.1 Nitrospirota bacterium | reverse complement strand
ACCCGTGTTCGAGGCCCTCAGTGATCAAAAAGTAAGGTTTTGGAACACGTTGAGTGTGAACCTCTCTGCCACGGATTCTGATGGAGATGCCTTAACATTTCAAGTACTCACACAGCCCTTGCCAGCTAATAGTACGTGGGATGCGACCACCGGGCTGTTTACCTTCACGCCGACAGCCGATCAGGTTGGTGCCATTCCTCTCACCTTTCGTGTCAGTGATGGGTATTCAGTGCAGGAAAAAACTATTACCGTCAACGTGGTCCCGCCAAAGGTTGTCATTATCCTTCTGAGTGATGACGAGGGGTCCGTCGGAATGATTAACGTGACGAGTGCAGGCGAAACGCTCGTTCTCGATCAATCCGGGCAAGCGATCACAGTGGGAAGTTCTGATGACGTCCCGAGCGAGCCTTTTACACTTAAAGATGAACGTATCCAGGACTCCTTCAAGCAGGCATTGGAAGCCAATCCTGAAGAACCACTCAAATTCATCGTGTATTTCGAAAAGGATACCGTTGACATTTCCCCCAAGTCGCTCAAAGAGTTTCCAAGATTCCGGGAGGAAATCGCTGCATCCATTGCCAGCCGGGCGGCGCCTGATATCAGCGTGATTGGTCATACTGATCGCATGGCTTCTGATGAATATAATTATGATCTATCCCTACGTCGAGCCATTGCCATTCGAGATGCGCTGATCGCTGGAGATATTGACTCTCAACTTATGGAATTCACCGGTCACGGTGAAAAAACCCCCTTGGTGAACACTCCTGATGAGGTCAGCGAACCCTTGAACCGACGCGTTGAAATTTACGTGAAGTAATTGGGCATTGAACTCCCCAACTGGTAACCTGTTATCCATTACAGTCCCTTCATTCTTGTCCTCTCTCCATCAATGAGGGCAAGAGGATTTGCATACGTCTTAGACCCTATATTAGGGTAGGAGGCAAAATGCTGCGAAATTGCACGCTAAGACGTGCGAATCAGACTTCGGTCAATGGTGTATTGTCCGAGAGCAGCACATTGTCCCATCCGCTAGGGCTGATGTGCTCAAGAAGGCTGAGGTCCGTATCGGATTCCGGTGAGTCTTCTTGGCACTCATCAACCACCCTCTCCATTTCCCGTGCTTGCCAGTAAATTATGCATGCCAGATCTCCTTTGAAAAGGTCTCATGCTAACACACCAAGCTATTTGCGACAGAACCCAAGAGCCTGGGGCTTACTCTCTAAAAACATGTGTCTGGCGAATTACTATTTTGTCGTACGGTCAAAAAACTGGTCAGGCCTCCAAACACCATAGTTTCAAACGGCCTAGTTCCCTGTTAATTCCCTGTTCTTGAATAAAAGCTGAGAAATTGAAATCGCTAAACACCCTGTCTTCGGAGATTGTACGGTTATTTCGACAAAATAATTCCTCCTTGCAAGCCTAACAATTTCCCTGTATTTTCCCTGTTAAAGACGGAACGGATAAATTAGAAGGTACTGACTACTTGGTAGGCGGCAAGTCAGGAATAACTGTTGGATTTACTAGGTAGGGTGAGATAACATGAGAGAAAATTTCGCTGATGACTGCGCACACCGCCAGCCTTCGCCCTATGGGCTTCGGCTGGCAGGCCAGCGAGGGAAAGAGCTAAGACGTTATTGAGTAAACATTTAAAGAAAGAATGCAAAGCCTAGGTGAGGGCAAAGACTCATTCCATAGTTACTGCACTATAGATACTCCTGACACAGAAGAATACAGCTATTGCAGCATGAAGGTTTCGAACTCTAATTTTTGAAATGTTTTATCGAGTTGATAGAGCCCGACGACAACAACCAACAGCACGGCTCCAGCAAAGCCAAATCCATACAACGTCATTCCTCCCATCAGAGTGGCAAACGTCAACAACCCATTGCTGACAAAAAATAGGATCGCCAGCCGCAATGCCAACGCTCGTTTATCCAAATAAAAAAAGGTATTGAGAATCCCCAAAAACACAACGAGCAGACTGGCTGCAACCACATCAACATACAAGAGTGATTCGTATAACATGGAAATTCCCATCCATGACAACATCGTTGGCCCGCCCCACCAACAGATCAAGCACATCACACATTGTATCTTCATGATTTCAAGTAGCCCATGCCTGGCCGTTCGCACCATGCCTGATTTGGCTTCCTCGATATAATCCAAGGACGCCCCGTTTCGTATACCATCATAGAATTCAGCATGCCGATCAACAAAATCGGTTTCCATTCGCACGAGAAAACTCGCCATACCCGGGAGAATCGCCAGGTATGCTAAGAATATTGGCAAATCGTAGATCGGAGAACTTTTCAATGGCCCGATGATCCATTGTCCTGTGTGGGGGAAATACCAAAAGAGCACTTTATCAACCCATAAAGCCGCGTTGTAAAAGAATCCCAGCCAAATCAATTCTCGAAATAACTTCCCTTTTTTCAGAAATTCCCAAGACCAAAAGTCCGGCGAGGAATAATGATGAAACGTCAAACCCATGATTCCCAACAACAACACAAATTGGCCAAGAAAAAATCCAAAAAGTAGACCTTCGATCCCGTACGACGTACAAAGTCGTGCCACCCCGACGGTGACTCCATAGCCAATAGCAAACAGGACAAGAATCGCTTGATACTGTTTAATACCGGAAAGAAATATCGTCCCCACCCAGATGTTCCCCAAGACAACAAAACTGCCAACCATGAGTATTCGATATGTGAGGGATTGAGAGGGAAAGAGAAGAAAGATGCCGATGGTGCCCACGACAGCCATGACCACAGTCACCAAGCTGAGGACGCCATGAAAGTTTGGCAATACACACTCATCGCGTTTTTCAAATAATCGATCCGCGACAAAACGGGTAAACGACAATTGGATAAATCCTGTGAGAATGAGACTCGTGGCAATTAAATAGGTCACCGAGATTTGAAATTGCGCAACCTGGTTCCCCGATCCCGAAGAAGACACACTTGTTAAACCAATAACCAAGAGACCAAGGATCGACAAAATCCAAGGGCCCGAGCTAATGATGCCCGCATACCCATAGGCTTGCAACACCGACCAATAGGTGTCTTTTCTGAGAATGTTACGAAGCTCGAACCCGATCCCTGCCATAATCTAACGCCTGCCTGTAGATACAACGGTATTGCTCCATCATTGTTGTATCGGTATAAAACATTTCCACTCGCTGTATGCCTGCCTGTTGCGCGGCGAGCCACTTTTCCTCATTCAGTAATAACTCAACAGCCTCGTGTGCCAAGGCATTCGCATCCGCCATTCCCACAACAGCACCGGCGGCACCACAGGTATCCCCATGCATCCGCTCTCCTAACACCAATTGTCGACAGGCTCCCACATCCGTCGTGATCACGGGGATGCCAGCCGCAAATGCCTCCAATATCACCAATGGGAGGGCCTCACTCATAGAACTGAGAATAAGAAGTCCAATTTTTGGAAACACCTCTTCCATTTTCTGAAAACCCAAAAACTTCACACTGTCTTCTAGCCCCAAGCTTTCGACTAAACTCTGACATTCTTCCACATATTCAGAGTCCTCAGTTTGTGGCCCGACGATCCATCCTTCGGCATGTGGAATTTTATTCGCCACAGTTCGCATGGCTCGAATAAATGTTTTAATGTCTTTAATGGGAACAACCCGCCCAATCAACCCTAACACCGGCGGCGGAGACAGTGGGCGTTTGGCACGAAGGGGCTGAAAACGCGGGACAGCGATTCCGTTTGGAATCACGATGGTGCGTGCCGGATCGGCGCCGTCAGTTATTTGCCGCTGTCGATTCACCTCATAGAGCGAGACAATAGGATCGGCTGCCTGGTAACACATACGCCCGAACGTTTCAAAAAATCGTATCCAGAGATTTTGAAAATATCCGAGCTGTTGATTCCCTTTCTCAAACGCCAACCGATTATCTGACAACCAATTCATTTGAAATAGATCAATTTTACGTTCTTTGGTGTAAATTCCGTGTTCTGACAGGATCAAGGGCTTCCCTGATTTATGATGCAGCAGCGCCCCTAAAAATCCAGCGTAGCCAGTCGACACGGTGTGATAGACACGAGAAGGAATCAATTGAGCAGCGACTTGTCCTAAAAGCCATATCGGAGCATGAACTTGTCGCACTGTCCAAAAATAATCAATAAATGCTGGATCGGTACAATGGGACCGAAACGTCTCCCCTAAATACTCCCACGCTTCTTCACTAAATAAAAATTGCGCTTGAAGACCCGTCGGATCTTTGAGAAGCGCATCCATCAATGTATTCACGATCGCGTCATTGCCACCTTGAGCAGCTCGAGTACGAATCGCTTCATGAAATGTTTTTATACATTGAAAGAATGCCGGATCACCCTTGATGCCTCTGACCGGAGGCCGCAACGTTTGAAGATGGACAAAATGTGTTTCAAGATGAACCACATGTTGAGGTAATTCATAACACATGTCCCCATACTGATCGGGATGACCGCCGATAAAGACGAGCGCAAACGTATATTCCGGAAAGGCTTTGATGAGTTCATGGACCCATGCCGACACCCCGCCTCGAATGTACGGATACGTCCCCTCGAGCAACAGCGTGATATCAGCCTGCTGTGCGCGTAAATGAGGAACCTTAAACGAGGACATCAGACGTCTCCCTGGAATGTTCGCGATTATTCCAATATTCAAGAACTGGTTGGAACGCGGCGACATCCGCTAAACTTGTTTGAATAGACAACACAATTTGAAGGCTGGAATACTCACGTTGGGCAAACAAGACTTCAGCCATGTAGGGGACGATGCGAGATTCCGGCAATCCACAGGTGAGCGCTCGGCTGTAACAATACCGGGCAACCTCATAGTCCTTCGCATGAAAATTGACTTGTCCTAATAAAATCCACATTCCTCCATCCTGCTCTTCTTGAAAGAGCACTTCCGTCGCATAGACGCGGACTTGTGTCAGGGCGAAGTCCAGAACATCGCCGACCACAGCCTGTTGATACACGAGCTCCCAGTAGGTATAGGCCAACTGCCGCCAATGCTCGAGTTTGTGCTCCTCATCAACCACCCGATGCAGTAAGGTCAATTCTTGATGGATCCGGGAGAAAATGGTTTTTTCCGTTTTATCTAATAAACCAAATGCAACCAAGCGTAAATCTTCACTTGCATCCGTGAGCAAAGATCGGAAGGTTTGGGTCGTTTGTCGGCTTTGCAAGGATTGCAATTTAAAGAGGGCCTGCATCCGTTGCATATCGTTGATGGACGTCGTCGACAAAATGGAATGTATATCACCGCTATGATATTGGAAGTCCTTGGCTCGTTCTCCAAACTGAAAGCCTGGATCACTGACGGTGCCAATGACTATGGACGGTGTAGCCTGCCCGCAATAGCGAAAATACCCAACGAGACACAGCACGCCCATAGCACCTACAACAGGAATACAGAGTGCAAAAATTGAAAAAAAGACAAGCAGAGGTCGATCTTGGCTCGAATAGTTCACGCGCAACACGACCATCCCGCCGAGCCCTGCGAGTCCACTCAGCACCACATGCCCTGTGAGAGCCTGCCACCACCACAGCTGAAGCCATCCCTCTTGAACCAGAAACACACTTCCGACTGTTTCACTCACCGCGATAAGCAAAATCAGCAGAAACCCCGGGAGTGGTTTCTTCGAGAAGTCGTTCCACCAATACGGAAGGATCAGCTTCCTCCAATTCTTGAAAACGAACATGAATCCCTGCTTCCCATAACGTCAGTCCTAATCGCTCTTTTACCAGCGCCCGTATCCGTTCTACGTATCCTTCTGCCACGGACTCATCTGAAAATGGCAATAAGACTAGAAGGCGTTCTTCGATTTCTCCGTCCACATACCATATTTCATCCAGACCTCTCGCCGTTTTCAAAATCAATCCCACCGCTTGCTCTTGCACCGGGGACAAATCAAACCGTAACAGCACCAACTGACTTTCCAACCCTAGTTCCTGTTGAAGACGTGTTAATCTGGTCAATTCTCTTGCAAATGGAACAGGACATTCAGGAAAGTGATGGAGCATCCTCTCTGAAAGTTGTCCACTATAGACTCCATCGGCAAAGTAGCCTAAGAATGCTTGCAGCATGAGCAGATTGTCCCGATGAAGATTCAAGAACCGCATTTGCTTCACTGCTAACCATGAAATGAGCGTGCCATCACTTCGCGTGATCGGAGCCATGATCAAGTACTCCGTGGTATTCATAAACGATCCATCAGACATCACAATATGAGAAAATTCCTCTGTGGCTATTGCATGTTGTACTAACGGATCCTCCAAAGCTAAGGAAGGGGGCTCACCAATTATCGCCAACGGCTCAAGTTCTATCCCTGCAGGGCCAACCGATAGTATGGAGGCCACTTCAAATTGAAAGTATTGTCCAACCAACGCTAAAAATTTATGTGCGCCTATTTCAGATATACGCTCTTCCGAATCCAGAAAAAATCCGCGCAACCGGGTCAGTGCATCACGCAACGTCAACGGACGGCTGGCTAGATGTTTTTCCAGTTGCTGATGAGACATGCCCAGCAAGTGATAGGATTGGGTCATTTCGTGAATTCGCCGACGTAAATATTCATTCCATTCTGTCAATTGGGTTACATGAATATGCCATTGACTCCCAAATTCTCCGGTGAGTATCACAACAAGGAGCAATCCGATAGCATAAGACTTCCCAAGAGTTGGAAAAGGGCTACCTAGGAATTGGTCAATAGCCAGCCACCCGCCCAAGATCAGTCCGCTCGACAGCAGCCCGGCCCACATCCCGTAACGAAGCGCGACGAGTATTGGGGCCATCCACACCCAAGGAAACGAATAGGCCGACAGAAAGGGATCCTCCGGGTGGACCCAGGCTGCCAGAGCGAGAGTGGCAACAGTGAGAACCACGGCTTCGCCCCATTGCCATCGGCGGGGAAGAATACGTAAATGTAAAGGAACGTTCATTTAGGAATGCAGATGAGCCTGCTCCAAAAGATGACGGACGAGTTTTTGCGCCACGGCACTGACTGCTTCGCGTCCCCATCCGGTTTTCGCACCCACAGCACTCCACACCACAGCTCCCGTGCTCACATCGACAACCTCAAGAGTGACTCCCACGGCCGGCTCTCCATCCACTCCGACCTTATAGCGCCATTCATCCACGGCGCCTCGCAATGCATATCGAACCTGTTGAGATTTGGCCCAAGCAAGGGCTGTTTCCCGGGTCTCCGTATTGGTCCCAATTCCCACGAACTCAGTTTTGTGTGTCGAAGAGAATTGAATGGAAGATTGCACTCCCATGGCATACAACAAACTCATTGAGATCGCCTCAATGCGTCGACCGGCTTGAGGAGTTTCAGTCAAATTGTCAAATGGCAAGACTGCCCAGGTCGTACTCGTAGACAGTGACGGTGCCACAGACGAATCGATCACAGAACAGCCTCCCCACAGAACAAGACAGAATCCTCCAATCAGCAACCATTCCAACCTCGGCCATCTCCCCATCTCGAACCTCCTTCGTTAAAACCACAATTGATAATGCAGGCCCCATTCCGTCACGGTCGAAAATCTTGTCCAAACCCTCCACGCTCATACCGTCCAAATAGGGAAAGCCGATCATGTCCCAAAAGGCTCCCGCTTATTCCACCTGAAATATTCGCTCCTACACCTGTTTCCGGACTCATATTCACACCACCAAATACAAATGGCCGGACGGTTTTGCCATACGAAAACAAAACTGATTCCCCGAGTCCAGCTCCCAATTCTATTAGACGGAATTCTTTAGGAAGGACCGTGTTAACCGGAATGCTCGAACTATCAGATGAAAATACACGCGCCAATTTCCCTGAAACCGTTTGTCGCCTGGAATACTGCTGCACACTTCCGGATAAGCGGATCATTAAATCCGGATAGGCCAATCGCAAATGAT
>QIMB01000377.1 GCA_003233615.1 Nitrospirota bacterium | reverse complement strand
ATTTTGGATCAAGAGAAACGGCCCGAACATAAGCCATTTTTGCTTTTTCAAACTGTTTTGTTCTGCGAAAAACTTCCCCCAGATTATTAAAGGTTCGGGGCGAGTTGGGCCAGAATTCGGAGCTCATGGAAAGGGCTTCCGCTGCCTCATCGTAACGTTTGGCATCCGCAAAAAGGGTCCCGATCTGCAAAAAGGTTTCACCTAAAAAATGCCGCGCTTTGCGTGAGGTTAAAGCAAAAGCAATGCCTTTGGCCTCCGGCAAAGCACCCACAATGATGCCAACAACCTCTCCCCTTGCATTCATCAAGGGGCCGCCACTGCTGCCCGGATTGATGGCAACATCGGTTTGCAATAGCGGTTTACCCCCTAATTTTCGCTCTGGCGCACTAATAATGCCCTGTGTTGCCGAATGGTTTAAACCAAAAGGACAGCCCACCGCAACAACGGCTTCTCCCACAGGAGGAGAGGGTTTTCCATCTAAAACAAGGGGGACAACATTTTGCACGGGTATTTGCAATAAAGCCAGATCAAGGGCTTCACTCACAGAGAGCAAAGTCGCCGGATGGCTTGAGCCATCTTGAAAGCGCGCCATTAAACGCGTCGCCCGCTCCACTTGATGTGCGCTAGCCAAAAGATAGCCCCGTCGACCGATCACAAAACCGCTGCCTTCGACTTGCTTTTCACCGACGATACCGCTCAAACAAACAACCTGGGGGAAATGGGTTTGCACAGAAAGTGGGGCCTGTGCAGCCTGCGGCGGTGGCATCTCAATAGGCTTCTTTGTTGGAAGCGGCAGAGGAAGCGGAGAAATCGTGGGGGGCTGGACCAAAACCCCTGTGGATGCGGGCATCAGAGGACGAGCGGCCTTGCCTCGTGTGGCATTTCGGTGCTTCAAACCTTTGTCGCCGGGCACATTGGTCAAATCGGCCAGCTTCTTCCTTACTTCTCTTGCCTTGCGATGCGTTGGGGACAAAGCCAGAAATTTCCGATAGTGAAAAACAGCTTGAACCGTATCTCCTTTTTCAAAAGAAAACAGATTTCCCAGATTGTAATGCGCCTTATGATGTTTGCGGTTCACTCGGAGGACTTGCTGATAACTCTGGATCGCCTGCTCTGTTTTATTCAAGCGCTGAAAAATAATGCCGCGTTTAAAAAGGGCTTCAGTATCTTCGGGGTTATATTCGAGGGCATTGTTAAAGTACTTTATCGCTGATTCCCATTCGCCCTGGTCATAGGCAATAAGGCCCTGTTCAAGATCAGTCGGACCAAAACCCTCGGGTGCAACACGGCGGAAACAGCCCGTTAGGAGAAACAGGCTGCCCAGGATGAGTACACTATTTAAGACGATTTTACGCATTTTCTTACCATCAATTGTCAGGGGCATTCTAAGCCAGTGCGTTAATTGGGTCAAGTTATTCGAGTACTGAGTACTGTGCCCCATCCGAATAACTTAGCTTTTGGTAATCTGCTTCTCCCCCTAAATCTCCTCCAACACTCGGATTTGCGAAAGATTCTGCAAAACGAACAATGTCTCCCTTTTTTGGAACTGAAACGGCATTTACAATCCGTGCCGTGGAAAATTTTTCCTGCGCTGTAGTCACCACAAGCTCACCGATGGGGTTTTCAATGAGACCCACAACTTGGTTGGTTTCCGGATCAGTGAGCACTTTTTTAATCGAAAAAATCGAGAGCCTATCCCCTGTTTTCACCTGGGCACTAATCCCCGCATTAAGATAGATCAATTCATTTTCAACATGAATCACCTTACCAACCCAAGAGGAATAAGAATCCAGACGCTCTCGCACGGCCCCCAATACAAATTCCAAAGATTCATGAATCACCGTCCGCGTTGCCTTCCCCAGCGGGGTTTTGTGAAAGGCATCCGCGCCAAAAGTAAAATTGACGATGGAGTTCAATTCGACCGCCCCTGCTTTTTCCCAGGCACGACCACTGGCCCGATGTGAATGTAAGATTTCACCCGTTGTTGTATCAATTACTCTGAGATCAATACCAACGTGGGCGGCGTTAAACTCCCCGGAAACCTTTGGAAAGAACCATTGAAACAGACCAAAATGTCCGCCGCCACCGACCGCCCGTTGTTCAAACTCCGTCACCTCGCCGACAATCAAATAATCCACACCCAAAAGTTTCCCAACCTGCGCGGCCGTTTCTTTGGTCACCAGCTTGGCATTGGCCAATTCCTGTTCCTGGATGATTTGGGACAAGATGCCACGCTCGACGACAATCACTTGACCACTATCAATCAGCTCCGTCACAAGCTGGGCGGAGAGACCGCCGCCGATATCCCATCCGCCGTAGATTTGAGCAAAACGGTCGTTTGCACCAAACTTGGCCACGGCAACACGCACCTTCATGCCGCCTCCACTTTCATTGGCCCAGGTCTGTCCTGAGAAAACCTGAAAGATGAGTGCCACAAGAATGGTTGTTTTTATCAATGAATGTCTAAACATGATCGCCCCCTTGACTGTCCTCTTAAATCTTTTTAGCACCGCTTGTAGTATTCGTTGATAATATTAACTGAGGTTTCGTTTACGATACTGCCTTCATTTTTTTCGATATTGGCTTCGTTGCTGGCCTGAATATTCAATTTCCCTTTGATCACCAAACCGCCTTCATCGCCAATGTCCGTCAAGCGCGAACGGGCTTTATCTGCTCCGGTGCAATCGGTAATTTCCTGATTTGTCGTGAATAGGTTTGCCCGAACTCTTAATTTTTTTTCCGACCGCTGAACACGTTTCCTCATTTGACCTAAAGTTTTTGTCAGTTTTTTTTCTGCTTTTTCTTTTTTGATTTTAGCTTCTTCCTTTGTTTCTTCTTTATCGACTTCTGAGTCTTTCTCTTCGATTAAGTCTTCGTCTGTTTGAATTGGAGGAGCAGCATATCCTTGAAACACCGGAAGAAACAAGAAGAGACCCAAAATCAGTGCCCCTATTTTAATGATTTTATCTTCTCTTTTCATATTCATTTCCTCCCAATTGGAAGGACGGAGCGGGTATTTTATCCGCTCCGTCCTTTTCCTTTGCAAGAAGACCCCCTTAGTTGTTGTTTCTGCCAAAACCACGGAAGGTACTCATGTTGTTGTCTTGAATATTTGTATCTTGTTTACCGGTGAGATTCGCGGAGTTACTCTGAGACAGATCACCACGGCTGACACCAATGCCACCGACAAAGTTGCTCTGACGGGTGTTGGCATCCCCGGTAATCACCACACTGCTTCTAATATCTTTGACAACGTTTGACGAAACGTCATTGCCATCCCCCTGCGCAATGGCGGAATCATCAATGTCATTTCCGGCCATGGTATTGACTTCGGTATCCACTGAAACATCAGAACATCCGAAGAGACAAAATGCCTCACTTTTTGTTGCGGTGCCAAAAACCAATGCCAAACCCATGAACGCTGCTAATAATGTCAACTTTTTCATTTTATTTCTCCTTTTTTATTGATAAGCGGAGCGGCGGAACTATTCCGCCGCTCTTTTGCCTAAGTCATTAGTTGTTGTTTGTGCCAAAACCGCGGAAGGTGCTCATGTTGTTGTCTTGGATATTTGTATCCTGTCTACCCGTGAGGTTCGCCGAGTTGCTCTGAGAAAGGTCGCCCCGGTTTACACCGACGCCGCCAACAAAGTTGCTCTGACGCGTATTGGCATCTCCGGTAATCACCACACTGCTTCTAATGTCTTTGACAACGTTTGACGAAATGTCATTGCCATCCCCCTGCGCAATGGCGGAATCATCAATGTCATTGCCAGCCATGGTATTGATTTCTGTACTTACTTCCGTATCGGCACATCCAAACAAGCAGAATGCTTCACTTTTTGTTGCGGTACCCAAAACCAATGCCAAACCCATGAACGCTGCTAGTACGGTTAACTTTTTCATTTTATTTCTCCTTTTTTATCTTTAAGGTGAGCCGTGGAACCATTCCACCGCTTTTCACATTTTGATTTTGATTTAGTTCTTGTTTTCGCCAAAACCTCTATAAGTACTCATGTTATTGTTCCTAATGTTCGTATCTTGTTTCCCTGTAACATTCGCCGAGTTGCTTTGAGTGATGTCTCCACGACTGACTCCGATCCCCCCGATATAGTTGCTCTGACGGGTATTCACATCTCCTGTAATGACCACACTGTTTCGCACATTTTTTACGACATTGGATGAGACACTGTTACGATCCCCTTGAGCCACTGCGGAATCATCAATGTCATTTCCGGCCATGGTATTGATTTCTGTGTCCACTTCAACATCGGAACATCCGAAAAGGCAAAAGGCCTCACTTTTTGTCGCCGTACCAAAAACCAATGCCATCCCCATGAATGCTGCAGCTACCGTCATTTTTTTCATTTTCTTTTCTCCCTTTTTATTGATATTCATTTTTAAGTCCATCCCAAAAAAGATTTTCAATCTCTCATTCAATGTTTGATGATTTATGTATAGAGCAAAGAGCGTGCCACTTTTAATACGACAAAAAGAAGCCTAATTCCTCTCCTTTAGTCTGTTTTGTTATCAATTTGTAAACATTGTTCCCGAAATTGGGAAAATTCCTTTTCGGATTCTGGAAATCCGGAAAGGAATAGACCCCTCAGAAAGACTTTTAGATAAAAACCGGACTGGAATAGACCGCTGACGATTCAAACCCTGAGAATACAAAAACAAACAAACCACATCTGAAGGAATCATCACTATCCTTTATATATAGGGTATTTTTGTTCTATTCTTCCCATGCTTTTAAGGAGAATGGCACTCCGATCTGGACTGGAAACAGATTTCATCGGAAAAACCAGGGGAGAGAATTAAATTCCTCTAACATGGCCTCATTCCTGCATTTTCGGATTGAGGACACGTCCTCTTGGGCGATGAAATGTTTTCATTATTTTTTTGGAGGAAAAAATGTTTTCAAGTCAGAAGGTTCATATTCAGAAATTTCTTTTACTATTATTTATGATTTTTGCCTCGGCCTGTTCTGGCTCCGGTGGCTCTGGGGGCGCCGAGGGGTTTGCAACGATAGACCCCTGCTCGGACACCCCCTCCTCCTTCTCGGCCGCCAATAACACAGGCACGCTGCACTTTTACACAGGCTGCGGCCTCTGGGCTGTAGATCCAGATAAACCCAGCGAACCGGGTTTGGTCGAAGCCGCCTATCTTGGCGGCTCCTTAAAACGATTGATCGGTGGGGTTTGGGATACGGCCAATAAAAAGGTCAGCCAGAAAAAACTCCATGCCCTGATCTACGCAAAAGCCGATGGCAGATTTTATCGCCTGAGCGCAAATAAAGCAGTGCCGACCATTCCCATACAGGTTTCCAATGAAACAGAGACACACAAGATGTGTGGGGTCATTGCCGCACTGGAAGATTATCAGGATCTCAATAATTCAATCTATGTCTATTCCATGCCAGGGCCGGATCAAAGCTGTGGCCTTTCCGATGACAATGTCGAAAAATATATCCGCTTGGGCATGTCCTCCAGTGAATCTCCAATTACTTTTCCACGCGCCCGGGACATTTTTACAATCAATGACTTGGTCGATAAAAACACGGGAGCGCTCACGGGCTGGCTGGCCATCAAACAACGACGGAAACAACACCAACTCCCCGATTTCAGTACTGAAGCAGATCCGGCAAACAACCTCTTAAGAACCTTTTATCCCTTAGGTTTTTTTGATGACACACCGCTCATGGTCTCAGGCCCCGCTGCAACCGGCGGTCTCAATCCAGAGACCGTCTACCGCTACAATGCAAACCCACCGGATGATGTCATTTTTCCTTGTCCAGGCGAGGATAACAACGTGCTCGAATTTCCACCTGTATCCGATCCTTCTGAATTTGAAATCAAACTTCAAAAACAGGTCAAGTTGATCTGCCTCGAAGATGGCACTGTTCTGGAGCGCGATGTGGACGCATCAGACGCCGAGCTTGAGTCCTTAAAAACAGAAATTGCAGGACGCCAAGTCGTCAAGGCCACCATTGAAACCAGAACAGTTGACATCACTGCATCGGGAGCAGTCACGGTGAATACCGTCGCAAGTTATGCCGACTTATATCGCTGCAATATGGACTTAAGCGATTGCACACTTCTAAAAGAAACCAAGTTTCAGACATTCTGTGCAGAATCTGGATTTGACCAGGTTGCGAATACAGGACAAACGCTCTCGAATCCCTTTGTTGTAACCGCCTACGACTATGACCGCTTCGGAGAGAACAAACTTGATGGCGAGGTCGTTCATTGGATCAGAGCAAATGATCCGGATGGAGGCATATTCACCACAACAGGAGACAATGGGCCCGGTCGGGTGGAATTTATCGGCACATTGGGAAACGATGATCAGATGGCAGGTTGGGATCTATTTAGAGCCAAGATTGCAGGAATCGGCTCGCCTATCGTTTTTGAAACAGAGCGCTTCACACCCGAGCCAGAAGATCGCACCGCACCTTATTGCAAACGGCGAGAAGAATTTCTCATTGCGGGTATTTTTCCGCAATCCCCCCGCGGATTTAAGAACCAGTTTACCGGAAAGATGGTCATTCGCATCGACTTGAATTACAAACCTCAACCCGATGATGCAGATCGAGATCTGGCCAATAAAACGGGCGTGAAGGGTTTGATGTTTGTTTACGATACGGAGACACAAATGCTCTCGGCATCTGAAAAATATGCTTCTGAGATTGATGAGTTTTCCGATGGCTCCCGATCTTCCTTTCCACAAGGCATGCCCTTTATCTCAGATCATAACAACTTTTATTTTGCAGACAACGGCTCACTCTTCAGCTTACCCCTCGAAGGTGGAGGAAATGCAGTTGAGCTGGTTCACGAAGGCAAACAAGTGGTTGAGATGAAATTGACAGAGAACAAGCTGGTCTATAGCCTCACAGTGACAGGACCAAGCAGTGCGACCACGAGTGTGCTGTCCATCAACAAAACAGGTGGATCAAGGGCAACACTGCTTCCTGACACAACATATGCCGTTCTGCCCATAATCACAGATGAGGATTGGAACTATATCTACTTCCAAACACTGGAATCTTCGTCAAACCCACCTGGCGTCGTTTCACGACTTCATTCCCCAAAAGAAGACGGAACAGAACCCAATGTCACCCAGAACGCACATCTCGCGGGTCGAACAAAAACAAAAGTTCTGGGGATCTCAGGATGTGCAGACGACGGGACCTATACCTGTGCGGGCAGAGGAACACTGGGTTCCGCCGATGGGAAAACCGCTGGAAATGCCATCGTGCTCGGCCCGGTGCCAAGTGACATCACCACCTTCTTTTTTGAAGGGTTCGAGGATGAAGTGATTGGAGAAGGTATTGGAGAAAGTGATATTGATAATGTAGAAATCTTTCACATTCAAAGTGGGGTACAAAACAGCCTGACCCGGACAACCTCAACATCCCTTATCCCAGAAGAACTCTTATAACATAGCAATTTGTTCAGAGTTGATGGTTCCCGGTTTATTGTTCACCGGGAACCATCAAGAACTAAGACTACTCCCACTCAATCGTGCTGGGGGGTTTTGAAGACACGTCATAAACAACGCGGTTGATGCCTTGTACTTCGTTGATAATACGGTTGGAAATACGTTTGAGTACATCATGAGGAAATTCATACCAGTCGGCCGTCATGCCATCTTGGCTGGTGACGGCACGCAGGGCGATGGCGTTTTCATAGGTGCGT
>QIMB01000254.1 GCA_003233615.1 Nitrospirota bacterium | reverse complement strand
CAATGCCAGTGGTCGGTGAAGTCCCGATGGCTTCGGAATGTATATTCGTTCAGGGTGTTGCGGCTTGTATGTTCCCCCTATGAGTCGCTGTCGAAGGTCTTTAATATTTTCATACAATGCTACTTCGTAAGCGTAATAAAGACTTCGGAAAAACCGTTTATACTGTTGGTTACTACCAGTGGTAATGCGACGCCAAGCCAACATGAGATTTGAGTGACTCGCGATCCGGCTCAGTTTCAATGGAACCTCCTGCTAAACATCTTGTCACAACTCATATGGTCTCCGCATAGAAAGGCGAAGGCACTGTCGGGTAGGCTCGAAAAACGTGTAGAAACACGTCTTCTGCCTTGGCAGCAACCTCTTCTTCCGAATAACTGTCAACCGGCAAACCTGTCTTATCGCTCCACAGAAAGTCTCGTATTGTTATTCGCACTGCATCGCGCATTGATTCTTTGTCGCGCCAATGATCAATCTTCAGCTTTTTCCCTTTCAATGTTTCAAGGAGTTCGATTGCAACTTTTTTTATTAGTTTGATGTCGGCATTGCTTAAACTCGGCTTCTTCAACAGATCGAAGAGGGCCAATGATTCCTCGTCAAGGCCCTCACGCACGGCTCGCTTTTCTTCCTCGTCAAGGTCCTGCACCAATTTAAGCAGAGCCTCAAAGGTCTTCTCAATAGTTATCCGGTCCTTCTCCTGGTTGTACTCAGCAACAATCTCCTCGTAATGACGTTGGAAATCCGTGCGCAATGAATTCCGCTCCAGGAGTCGCTGGAGCCTACTTTCGATGGCCTGTTTCAGGTTCTGAACCGTTGTCCGCTTTACAGGGCTTCTCTTAAACTCTTCCCGCAGCCGGTCAAAATCGATCTTGCTGATGTCGTAAGGATCCCGCTCTTCAGCCACCATGTTGGCCTGAATTACTATGGCCTCATCAACCACTTGGTGAAGCTGCCGGATAATACCGGAAATATCCGCTCTCTCCCGGTCGTGCTGCAAGCTCTTGTAAACGATATTTATTGCGCTGTATTCTGCGCGATGCGCGTTTACGCCCTTGACGTTGATACAGGCTTTGAACTTCTTAAAGACTTCACGGCACATCACCTCGAATCGTTTCCTCATTTCGTCGTTCTCGTTCGCCGCTTCCTTCGCGGCCATGATAGCGGCGTTCCGCTCGAATCCGGTCTTCGTGATGATGTCATCCAGTGACGCGCCTTGTTCAGCCAGGAACGTCCGAATAAATGCAATGGCTTCTGTCAACTCAGCCAGCAATTCCTCTTCGGGCTTCGCTGGTTCACGTTCCCAGCCCTTGTCTTCATGGCCACCGTCGGCTTGACCTGCAAATGTAGCCAGTGCTTTACGCAGATTCTTGAGGATACCGCAGTAGTCTACGATGAGCCCATTGTTTTTTCCTTCGTTCACACGGTTCGCTCGTGCAATGGCCTGCATGAGCGTGTGAGCCTTGAGCGGCTTGTCAAGATAGAGAGTTGACAGGCTCGGAACATCGAAGCCAGTCAGCCACATTGCACAGACAATAGTAATGCGGAAGGGGTGTTCTTCTTCCTTGAAAGCATCGTCCAGGGCCATCCGCTGCATGTTTCGGAATTGTGCTTTTTCACGCATGGACGGCGGCAGGTCCATACCTTCCTTGATGAGTTTCCGATGGGGCTTGATATCCAGGCCCCATTTCTGGAATTTTTCCACCTCGCCTTGTTCTTCACTGACCACGACAGCCATACGCGTCTGACGCATCCACTCAATCTGGCGGTGGAGATAGACCTCCTCCTGTTCGTCGGGTACTTGCCTTAATTCGGCCTCCAGCCCGGTAATGCGTTCATCCCAAAACTTGGAGATCAGGTTGTACATCCGTACGCAAGTGACTTTGTCGATACAGACCAGCATCGCCTTACCGGTCTCCCACGCATTCGAGTAATGTTGCACAAAATCGTAAGCGATCTGGTCCAGTCGCTTACCGGCGGTGATAATGTGGTAGTCGCGCTTCAGCTCCCGTTCCAGCCGCTGTTCGACATCCACGTCGTCCGTCTCGATCTCTTCCAATTTACCGGCAATCCGTTCGTTCAGATCACCCACCGCCACACCGAGTTTGTCCCCGCGCGCGTCATAGTACAGCGGAACGGTTGCCTTATCCTCAACCGCCCGCTGGAAGTCATAGGTCGAAACATAATTACCAAACACCCGCCGCGTGATCTCATCGTCCTTGAATAAGGGCGTACCTGTGAAGCCGATGTAGCTGGCGTTTGGCAGGGCGTTGTGCATGTTCAGGGCAAGCGTTCCGTACTGTGTCCGGTGTGCTTCATCAGTGATAACGATGATATCATCGCGCTGGCTGTAGCCATAGTTCGGGTCCACGTCTTGGTTAAACTTCTGGATCAGTGAAAAAATATGCGATTTGTGCTTCGCAAGAAGCTGACGCAGATGCTCGCCACTGATTGCACGGCACGGATCACGGTCGTTGTCTACCACACCACAGCCGGTAAAGGTCTTATATATCTGCGTGTCAAGGTCGTCTCGGTCGGTCAGAATCAGGAAGGTGAAATTACCACCGAGCTTGCGATGAACCTTGCGGGTAAAAAATACCATTGAGTAGCTCTTGCCCGCGCCCTGTGTGTGCCAGAAAACACCCAACTTCCCCTGTCGGTCTTTCCGATCCCCCACCGCTTCAATGGCACGGTTGACACCAAGGAATTGATGGTTGCGAGCCAGTATTTTCTTTGGTTCACCCGTTGACTCGTCAAAAACGATAAAGTTTTCGAAGATGTCCATGAAATTCCGTTTTGCGCAGACTCCTTTTAACAGCGTCTCCATGTCCACCACGCCCGGATCTTCCTCGGCCAGGCGCTTCCACTCGTGAAAGTGCTCCCACCTGCTTGAAATGGAGCCAATGCATGCCTTGTCGCCATTGCCAAGCATGACAATGGCGTTGTAATAAAAGAGGTGTGGAATGGTGTCCTTGTAGTCTGAAAGGTTTGTTTCGTAGGCGGTTCGCAGGTTTCTATGTATGTTCTTGCACTCGATGAACAATAGAGGCAGGCCGTTCACAAAACCCACTATATCCGCCCGGCGTCGATAAAGGTCGCCGCGCACCCACAATTCCCGTACGCACAGGAAGTGGTTGTTCCCCGGGTTATTGAAGTCAAAGACACTCAGGCGTTGCCTGACCCGCTCCCCCTTGTCGTTGCGAAAAGTCACCTGTACGCCATCTCTGATCAGCGTGTACTTCTCCCGATTGGTGGCCAGAGGTGTTTGCGTCGCAATGGCTGCAGTAATCTGCCGTACTGCGTCGTCGTAAGCCACATCCGGCAATCCTGGATTCAGTTCACTAAGCTTTTGCCGTAAATAACGGGTGAGAACCACTTCACGGTCCGATTTCCGGCCCAACAGGCTATCCGGCCCAAAGTCCTCGTTGTTGTATGTATAGATCGAATCCCAACCGAGCTCCTTTTCAAGGTACTCGGCGGTAGTCTTTTGGACCAAAGTGTCTTCGTTGTATTGATAAGGTGTCAAGGTTTTAATTATGTCCTTTTTTTATTAACCGGTTATTATGCTATGGGCCTGAATTGGCCAGCAAAAAAACTTTTAAATTAAGGTGGTTACATTTATTATCGACCATTTTTATCGACCATCAACCCCGAATAAGGACTATTTTGGTCGATATATTACTCAGAAACCCAATACCGTCTGCCGCGTTTCTCTCCTTTATAGTAGATATCCTCGTTTTTTACAAGCCCATCAATAGTGCGTTTGATACGCCTACGATTGATTTCGGTCCCGATACGGCTATGAATCTCACCAATTGCTGATCCAGGATAACGCTTCAGGTCTTCCACCACAAGCGCCCTTAACCTGTGAGACTCGATTCGTTTAAGAGTAGTTTGTCCTGAAAAGTCCATACGTCTAAGGAATGTAGGCTCAATAAAATATCGTTTTGCCCGCGTTCTCCCGATTTGTTGAATAAGACCCAACTTTTGTAATCTTCCCATCCAGGATGTCAGGGCATCCATGTATCCAAGATCGAGACAATCCGCAAGTTCACGTGCCGTCAATGCCTCGTGTTGAGCCAATAGTCCAAGAGTGATGCGTTCCCGCTGGGTCAGTTGAAAGGTTTTGTCCGCCTTGGTGATAAAATCGATCACCTCTGGTTTAAGTACTCTCCGGCGAATAGTTACTTCCACCCGGTCAGGGCCTTCCCTGAGTTCTGGAATGGGTCGGCCCTGGGAAAGCAACACCTCATAAATTTTATCGAATCCACTTCCTTCACGTTCCATAAGCTTCAAATCATGAAATATCCTGGCCAGATGCTCGTTACGGCGTACAGTGGTGTGCAGTATATTACGCGGTGTAACCCCTATTGGTAGTAGACCTGGATTTATTATTTCCAACCTGTCAGGATATAAATTGAGAAAGATATCGCCGCGCTGAGTGTAAGGGCGATGCACCAACGCATTAACCAAGAGTTCCCGAACCACGATCCCGTCATACAGAGGTAGATGCTGCCTGAAAAGTCCGTCAGGCAGTTCATAGTACTCCCGGAAGTCCGGAACCCCCATCCATACCGCTTCTACGAGTTCTATTGGAGAAAGACTGTGGTCGTCCCATACCAGTTTATTCACCTTTTTGCCGCGTTCATCATACTTGATGAACTGAATCACTGGTGCGCTGCCTAATCGCGCACGGTCAGAAAATCGTCCTATACAGAGCACACCCAGATTAGTAAGCCATTCGCCTGAGGCTAAAAGATAGTGATCCAACAGTTCAAAATCACTCTTTTCCCTGACTGATGACTTAACGCGCTCCGAACTTCGTATATTTTGGGCAAAAGCCTCTAATTTTCCTGGATCTACCTGCTCCCGCGGCACTCGCAGAGTCGTCAGTGTTTCCCATGGCTGGGCACTGCGCTCTTCCAGCAAACGTTGGATATCATCCCCCACCAACGGCTTGCAGTCATCTGAAATCCGAATAAAATACTGCCCGTCCGTAGTAGATGCAGCCGAATGTGCTCTCAATACCCGTAGCTCGATAAACCCGGCTCCATTAGAAGCGGTCTTTATCTCGGTTGCGACGGTTACGTTCACAGTCAGTTCCCCGATGCGCTTCTGGATTTTACCGGGAAGATCCCTGGGAATGACCTGATCTTCCGGTGGTTCCGAGACACCGTCCTCGATACCGATAAGGATGGAACCACCCTTGGCATTGGCAAAACAGACGCAATCTCTGGCCAGAGCCTTCCAGTTGGCTGTCCGGCCCGTGACTGTCCGCAGTGATTTCCGGTCTATAAATTGATTCTCTACATTCATACTGCATGTTCTCCATTCACGAGACGTGGCATTATTACTCCTTGGGTCAAGGCCCGCTCCGGTGTTCCCTTTCGAGATACTCGGCAGTGGTCTGTTGAACAAGAGTGTCTTCGCTGTATGCGCTGTCTGTCATAAACTTATCTCATCCTTAAAACCTGGGTTATCTGGCAACATGGCCCCTTTGGCCCCTTTGTGACACCATTTGAGCATCTATGAGCCGTTTTGATATTCCAAGGATAACATCTTTCGTGCATCATGTCGGTCTTGTCGTGTTTCTGTCGGGTACGATGTCTGAGCACATAATGGGTTTTCCGCCCGGGAATGCTGACTTTCTGAAAAATGCCCACGCACCCCGGAAGAACTGGCGCAAGAGCGCATTGCCATGCACGAAATCACGCACCGCATAGCGGTCCGCCTGAAGTTCTTTCTGCACACTGCTGACGAATATCTGTTCCATTATTACATTTCCTGTGGAGAAGAACCCCAAAATACCCGATTGCATGAACAGACTGGTTCCCATATCTCTTTACTCAGCTCATTCACCAAGTTCATCCATTTGCAAAAGCCTCATCATTCCCTGAGAGTGTCCGTCATCAACTGTCTGGATCAATTCGAGAATAGCATTCATCACTTCTCTGGTTTCAGCCAGCACAGACAGGTCATGCTCTGGATCGATGATTCCACCGGAATGAGAATAGGTATTCAATAGTCTGAGGATACGAGTTTTCTTTGCTGAATCGAAATCAACACGTTCAAATCGTTTTATCAGAGTACCTCCACAATCTGGAAAGCGATAGGAAAGAAATGTCTCAAGCAACCGGCGTGCAATATTTGGCATGCCGTAGAAATGCGACAGTTCAGTTGTCGGTACAGTTGTATTAGCCGCCTCATGCACCTGTCTGAACAAAAAATGGTATTCGGATTCATACTGTTCAAGCAGTGAATCAAGGGGAGCCAACGTCGCACTTCGTTGACCGCCAGTGAAAGTTGCCAAAAGCGTATAGAATCGCGCGGGACGTTGATCTACATTCTTCTTATTTTGGCCTTTTAAATGGTGAAACCAGTTTTTAACCTGGCGGAAAAAGGCAAAGTTATGTGTGAGGATGAATAACTGATGGCATTCCTTTGTGCGCTCTTTCATGTAGCCAAAGGCCGAAAATAATGCATTGGCATCAAGGCTGGATACAGGGTCATCAATCACCACGATGCCTTTAGCAAGGTCGAATGCCTTGTCTTCCAGAGACTTCAAAAAATACAGAAACGCTATCGCGGTACGCTCCCCCTCGCTGAGATGTAAAGCGGGCTGCCCATCGCGCATTAGCGCATAACCAGTATCCTTGACATCAAACCCCAATTCGTCACGCCCAAGATACGCGCGGAGTTCATGGTTCAATTCCTCGGCAGGGCGACGATGCTCGACAATTTCGTGCTCAATGGTTCTAAGCTTTTCTTGTAGTTCTGTAGGCTTGCGCTGAGCAGTGGTAAACGCTGTCTCAGCTTCCTTTACCGAACCTGCCAATTCGTCAAATCTTGGTAGCGCTTCCCGCACATAATCCTGCTCCAATGTCTGGTAAGCCTGCCTGATTTTATTTCCCAGGTTCTTTGTAACCGTTTCGTGTTTTTCGATAATGGAATTGACCTTTTCGATGGCAGTTCGAAGTAAGGTGCCGTCTGAGTCGCCGCCGGGTTTCACTTCTTCAAGCGCAAGAACCTCGAAGGGATTCGCCTTTTTACGCTCCAGAGCATCTTTGAAGTGGCCAAGTGTCTGAATGACAGAGACTATTTCCTGTTTTGCAGCCTCCACGGCGGACTGAATATCAACGGTCAGATGATCATAAAAACGCGATGCATCAGGAAATTCCACAGTTTTCATAGACTGTTGCTGGCTTTCAATACTCCTGATGGCCTGCTCGATTTCCCGTTGGAAAGACGCGAAGGCATCGTTGAAGTGGGCCTCAAGTTCTGAACGGCGCTGAGGAGATAATTCGTTACCACAAAACCGGCAAGTAGCAGACTTCCGCTCTCCTTTATGAAGCGACAGCCCTTTTTGTACCCAGGCACCGACTTCAGGATCGTCTGTTAATTCATCAATTACCTGAGAAACGATTGATCGTCTTAGTAATGTCGATATTTGAGAACGCAATCTTTCTACATCGGGAACTATTATTGAGATATTGGAAATAGATGGCTTAGCCTGCAACTCCTTTTGTTTTCGAAGGCTCTCTTTTTGTTTATCCGACAGCGCCTGTGGCTGTGGCGACATACTTTTTAGCCGTGTGATGGCCTGCCTGAAACGCCGCTTGTCATAATTGGCATATTCTGCCGAGCCCAGTAATGCTTCCTTGATGAGCTTGGCTTTCTCAACGCACAAATCATCCAGCGCCCTGTCGGTCTTTTGTTTATTCTCCGTAG
>QIMB01000255.1 GCA_003233615.1 Nitrospirota bacterium | reverse complement strand
CACAACATTTAGTCAGCACAGAGTACAAGAATTACGGCAATGGGATTTGGATGGATATATTTTCAAAAATAATTCACCAAGTTGCGGAATCTACCGCGTAAAAATTCACACTGAAAAAGGCAAACCGTCCAAACACGGAACGGGGATTTTTGCCGCGCAAGTACTACACACCTTTCCTCTATTGCCAGTGGAAGAGGAAGGACGACTGAACGATTCACGGATCCGTGCAAACTTCATCGAACGCATCTACGGTTATCAGAGATGGAAAACGTGCATTCAGCAAAAAAGAATAACCCACGAAGCTGTTGTGCAATTTCATACACACCATAAGTATGTCTTGCTCACCCACAGCCGTGCCCACTATCACAAGCTTGGACAGCTCATCACACAGTCCAACCAATTCACACCCCGCAATTTAGCCAATCGCTATGGTGTATTGTTCATGAATACCCTCAAGATTAAAGCGACAGTGCAAAAGCATGTGAATGTTCTCCAACAATTGGCTCGACACCTCAAAAAGCACCTGCGCACGATTGATCAAGCCGAACTACAGAACACCATTCAGGATTACCACCAACATCGTACGTCTCTGACGGTTCCTCTCACGCTCATGAAACAATATATGCACGGTCTGACTATCCCGCATTTAGTCAATCAAGCGTACCTCAATCCCCATCCCCAAGAACTCATGTTGCAAAACCATGTACAGCAGCCCATTACACACACATCTCAACCGATTGTGTGAATCTCCTCGAAGTCCCCACGCCCCTATGGCCTTGCGTCCGTTTCATATCCTCTTTATGATCGTAGATTCATTTCTGCCTAAGAGGCCGTCGTATAGCTCTCATTGATTGAAGAAGGAGATCATCTAATGTTGGAAGACAACAAAGGTATTATTCTTGTCGGGCATGGAGGAATCCCGAAAGATTACCCTGGAGATTTAGTCACAAAACTGAAGCGCTTAGAAGCCCAACGTCGAGCGGCAGGGCAACCCATGTCTGCTGAAGAGTTAGAATTAGACACGAAAATTCGAACCTGGCCTCGGACACCAGAAACCGATCCATATCAGGCAGGCTTAGAAGCGTTAGCATCGAATATGAGGCCTCTGCTTCATGGAGCGTTATTCGCGATAGCCTACAATGAATTTTGCGGACCGACCTTGCAAGAAGCCGTGGAAGATCTCATCAAGCAAGGAGCGAAATCGATTACGGTCGTCTCAACCATGTTTACACCAGGTGGATCACATTCTGAATATGAAATTCCTGAAGTGATGCAAGAACTTCGACACAAACATCCAGATATTGTCTTACACTACGCCTGGCCCTATGACCTCAGCCAGGTATCAACAATGCTGGTGGAGCACATTGCCACGTTCTCGTGATCCTTGCGAAATATGATTCTCAGACTCCAACTATCATGATCGTTACGGATCATACAGAAATTATAGTTCAAGCCATAGAAAGCTCTGCCTCCACTTTGTCATTCTGAGAGCAACGAAGAATCTGGACGAGCTATGGTGCGCTTGGATTGGGCGAGATCCTTCGACTCCGCTGGGCTCAACTCTGGATGACACGATGAGGAACGGAGCCTCTTAGGCCCTGAGCAACATCGAAGAGCTCGAACCATAAATTCCGTATGATCCATCATTACAAAGAGAAAATTGTCTATGCCTACACGTACATCCAAAAAGAAATCCAGTAAAAAAACTATCGGCGAATACACAGACGTTAGATAGAATCCATCATGTTGCCATTCCAGTCACTGACATTACGAAGGCCGTAGAGTGGTATACCTCTCGTTTTAATTGCCGTGTAGACTATGTGGATGAGACATGGGCCCTGCTGGAATTTGACAATGCCAAGTTAGCCCTGGTCCTCCCTAATGAACATCCTTCGCACTTCGCCCTTTGTCGCTCCGACGCCAGTACATTTGGGGAATTGGTTGCCCATCGAGATGGACTCCATTCCGTCTACATTCGTGATGTTTTCGGCAATTCGATTGAAATATTACAAGAACCCTAAAATCCCTCATGGCCCTCACCATAGATCTGAAAATTCAGTATTAGCCAATTCTGGCTTGAGTAGACAAGCCAATGTCATGAATCCCCGCATTCATTTGCGTACAAATGAACGCGGGGATTACACTATAAAACATAGGATCTAAGCTCACTTCATTCATTTGGAGGATCTCACATGTTCCACCTTCGCACATTGATTTTCACGACATTTTCCCTAAGCCTAACAGCCATGGCTCTCACCGGTCCCTCCGCCGCTCTTGGCGACCCACCACACGTCACCCTTGCTTCGTCCTCTTCACACGTGCTTGCGGATCACAACATCCAAACTACTCAGATTTATGATTTTACGATGAATGATATTGACGGGAAGCCGAGGACATTACGCGAATTCAAAGGGCAAGTCATGATGATTGTGAACACAGCTAGCTTCTGTGGAAACACACCACAATATGATGGTCTTCAAACCCTCTATGAACAATATCACGATCAAGGGTTCACCATCTTAGCCTTCCCGGCCAACGACTTTGGCAAACAAGAGCCTGGCGACAACAAAGAGATTGCAGAATTTTGCTATACCAAGTATTCCTTGGAGTTTCCCCTGTTTAGTAAAATCACCGTCTTGGGAGATCAGAAGCATCCCCTATATCGCTACCTGACAGAAGACACCGCGTTTCAAGGGGAAATTGCATGGAATTTCCAAAAGTTTCTCGTTAATCGAACAGGGCAAGTCATTGCGCGCTATGCACCAAAACAAAAACCCCTCACACAGCAAATTGTGGACGATATCGAAAAAGCCCTGAAAACTTGAAAGAGTACGGAAGAAAGCGGCTTGCGGGAAGTTAAAAAACGAAAGATCGTGGATTCATACAATAAGTGCAATTTCTCAGTGTACCCCCTTGGGTACGATGATGGGGCGAAACAATCTAAGAGAAGAGGGGGGGTCAATCCGAGAAGAGGGGTCAAAGAAGAGGGGTCAATCCGCGTGTTTTATGATATAACGCTTCACTCGCTTAATAGCCTGAGCAAATGATGTGCGCTCCTTGATGCGTTTCCGGATCTGCGTGGTGATGAAACTCACGGATCCAATATTCGATAAGCCAAAATGTCCCATGATCCTGTCTAAGCGATGATCTCCTAGCTGCTGACACATATACATAGCCACCTTGCGTGCGAGTAAGCCTTTCTTAGGACCTTTGACGACTTCCGTCAGCACCGCTGACTCAACATTGTAGTATGCAGCGACCAATCGGATGATGTGGTCGATGGAGAGTGTGCCAGATAGGGTTTGAGCGACGACCACTTTGTCATCCGCCTTCCACAAGTGGCTCTCACGCACCCAGGCGCGAAATTCTTGATCACCAAGTACCGCTGCTGTATGGCCTCTGTCATAAAATTCTTTAATGTCGTCGTCCACACCGGCCTCAACGTACATCCGATACCCTTGGTATTTCTGATGATGACCAAGCAGCTCATAGATGAACTCCCGCTCTAACCATTCTGGTCTTTTTGTATGCTTGATATACGCGGGATAGCTTGACCATGCATATGTTTCAAGTGAGAGGACCAGTGGCGGTTTCGTCTCAATGGGATTCCGATGAATATAGCGTGAAAGCGGCAAAAGATAGCTATCGCTCTCAACCAAGATGGCTTTGTAACGTCCTCTAAATAAGGGACCATCTGTGCGCTTCAAACGGTTATACCGCTGTGTATATACGCCGTTGATATGGCGCATAACACGGCCAAGATTCCCGTGAGGGGTTTGAAGCAGAAGATGGTAATGATTCCCCATCAAACAGTACCCATGAACGACTACCCCAAATCGCTCATGCGCTTCGGCAAGAGTATCCAGAAAAGCATGGTAATACATTGTGGAATGAAAGATACCTTGCCGCCGCCGCCCTCGATTCATCACATGATAATATGCATTGTCGTATTCTATACGGGCTGGTCTGGGCATACAGTTACTATAGCCGAATCTATGTAGCAAAACAAGCCATCTGACCCCTATTCCCTATTCAAGACCCCTATTGCAAAGGGCTTATTCCTGCTACCTTTGGAACCGAAACGGCGAAACGTTTCCAAAACTGGTCCAACGTGTATTTGAAACAGACCGCCCCTGATCACTTCTTGAGAAATCCGCAAAACAAAGCTGATGCCTTTGAAAGAGAAATGATGCAAACCTTTGCAACATCTGTCCCTGGTGATCGAAATGAAGTCTTTAGTCAGACCATCGAGAAAGAAAAGAATGTCCGCATCATGCTGCCACTCTATTATGAAAAAGCCTGTTTAATCTGTCATGGGGGTCCTAAAGGCGAAAGAGATGTATCTGGTTACTCGAAGGAAGGAGGAAAAGAAGGGGAGTTAGCAGGAGCCATTAGTGTAAAATTACCTCTTCCATAGCCATTCGTTCGTTGAAACGCTTGACTCTCCAACAGAATCATGGATAACTTCTGGTTCGTGCAGAGCTTCAAACGTAAGATGTAAAACGAGTTCCCTCGCATGCTCGCAACATCAAGCAACGTTCTTTTAATTATCACGAAAACAATAAAAATGCTGGCTCTTCTCCAAAGTGAGTGGGTGATTCTGGGTTGTTTTTCAGATGGGCTTGCGCATACAGGTCAAGACTTTCAGGCGGAGATACTCCTCATCGCGTACCCCATACGCCCGTCGTTGAATCACCCGGATCTTATTGTTGAGCCCCTCCACGAACCCTCGCGGGACCTTGTTCTCGGGTTTGGCATAGGCGGCAATCCCATCCCAGTGTCGCTCGATCAGCTCTGCAAATTCCTCGAAGGGCTGGAGGCGCTGCCACTTCAACGAGGCCTTCCAGTTCTCGAAAAACCGCCGGGCCCAGCCTTCGGTCTGATACTCCCATAACTGGCTGAAGGATTCTTTCAGCACATAGGCCGTGTTGAGTCGCTTGTTGGCGGCGAGGAGCTGTTTCAGCGCCCTGCGTCCCTCAAGGGTCACGTTCTGCTTTCTGGAAAGCAGGGTATACTGTTGCCCCTTGATACACGACCGATCCTTGTCGGCCAGCCGCGTGTATTCCTGTTTGCGCACCGTATCCAGCGCCTTACCCAGGTGCCTCACCACATGAAACGTGTCGTACAGAATCGCTGCCTGGGGAGCGTACTTCACCGTCGAGGTCTCGAAGGCTCGCCACATATCCATGACCGCCAGCTGAATGCCGGCTGTTTTCTTGGCCGCCCACCACTCATAGCATAGATCCATCCTCTGCTCGGAGCGATCGACGCCCCCGAACCAGATCGGCCGCCGCCTCACCAGAGCGCTCACCACAATCCGATAGGTATGCCCTTGCTTGATGGAGAGCTCGTCAATGCCGATAGCTTTGGGACCCGGCACCCCCGTACGCCGGAGCTGCTCTCGCATATACTCCTTCTCCAGGCTCTTCACGGTCTTCCAGTCTAGCTTGAGCTCCTTCGCCACCTCCTTGACGGCGGTCTCCCGGCAGCGTCGCCCCACATACCAGGCAAATCGCTGCGTGTACAACGGGTTGGTCGCCAGCCACGGAAACTTTTCCTGCTTCACCTTGCCGCACCGGCGACATCGAACCCGGCGGATTTCCACCTCCAGATAGATGCACATCTCCCCGCACGACAGATCGCGAATCCGCCGGACCTTCCGATCGTAGAAACTCCGGTACGAGGTCCCACACTCGCCGCACATCGTTTTTTTTGACGGCGCACCAGCCGAAGAATCCGAGCCTTCGGATCTCCGAATATCCCCTTGATCGTGGCCCTTGGACATACCCCGGGGAATCGGTAGGTGTCCAGGAGGCTCTTCCTCTTTGACATCCGACAATCATGACAGCTTTTGCTCCTGCGTGAAACACCGTATCCCCGTGCCCTGATGGCCTTTCGCGATCTCTACGGTCGACCTTTTCCCCACTCGTTTGGGAGAAGACCCAAAATCTTTAGAATAGGCCATTCGTTGTATGAAAAATCCTACACAACAAAGACAGCGAGGGCGAGGGGCAGCAACTCCTGAAGGCATAACGGTTATGCTGCAAATCATTCCATTTTATACGTAATACTACTGTTCGCTTTTTAGTACAATTAACAAGGAGTTTTTTATGCTACCCTACTGTGTATTCTTGGTCTAATGTGTTGTTTCTTTTGTGATTTTTTTCTACTGCCTAAAATTTAATGTTGTTTGGCGCATATATTGCTTTAATTAAATATACTTATTTCACTTTTATTTTCAGAATGCCCAAACATTATTATTTTTTTATAGACGTGCCCAAACCAAAACTTTTCATTTCTCATTTTTCCTCTTCATTTTCTCTCTTCATTTTATACATGCTGCAGTGAAGGAGGCTTGAAGGTCAGTATACTTTGAGCTTGTTTTCTCATTCGGCTTCTTAAATAGTTTGCCTTGATTCACTAACGGATTAGATCGGTTCATGTATCGGTCTTTAGGTTTTTCTATGCATTTTCGCAGGAAAGTTCTGCTAAAAATGATGCAGGTCGGTGACCTGGCATTAATGGGCATGACCTTTTTGGTTGTGGTGTGGATGTTCTATGCTCAGAATAATAGCTTGTTAGCTTTTGAAGAATTTTTAGCACTGCGAATAAAAATTGAAAACTTCCTTGGTGGAATCGTCTTGATAGGCATTTGGCACCTGGTCTGTTCTTCCTTGAACCTGTATGAATCCAAACGCCTTTCTACGGTAGCCCAGGAAATCACGGATATTCTCAAGTCTACCTCGCTAGTGACCCTAGCCACAGCAGGTGTGGCCCTCCTCCTTAACATTGACATGATCAGTCCAGCGTTTCTCTTAGTCTTTTGGGCCCTTGTGACTCTATCGATGTGCCTTAGCCGTTTAGGTGTACGAATGACGTTGGCCTGGATGAGGCGGAAAGGAAGGAATTTGCGCAACATCGTCATCATCGGGACCAACTCTCGTGCCCTGAAATTTTCCCATGAAATTCGAGCAAAGCCTGAACTGGGTTACCGTCTGCTAGGATTTGTGGATGACCCTTGGGAGAAACTCAACCCTCAACACCTTGAGGGGTTTCCCATCATTTCGACTCTTGGAAATTTTCACGAATTTATTCGCACATTTTCCATCGATGAAGTCCTCATCGCCCTCCCCCTTCGTTCGTATTATCAACAATCCTCGCACATAGTAGCTCAATGTGAAGAACAAGGTATTATTGTTCGCATGTTAGGAGACCTCTTTTCGCCGAAGCTAGCCAAATCAGCAATTGACCAGGTTGGAGGCCACCCAACCTTCACCCTCAATACTGGGGCTATAGGAGATGAGGCCATTTTGATCAAACGAATGATTGATTTGCTCATTGCTGTCCCTTCCGTCATTCTTCTTCTCCCACTTTTTGCGTTCGTCGCAGCGGCTATTAAGCTCACATCTGCAGGTCCTGTCTTTTTTATTCAAGAAAGAGTCGGATTAAATAAACGGTTATTTCGGCTCATGAAATTCCGCACCATGGTGCAGGAAGCAGAATTACAGCAAGCAGCACTCGAACATTTGAACGAAGTACAAGGTGCCGCGTTCAAAATTACGAACGATCCACGCATCACGCCCCTAGGAAACTTCTTGCGCAAAACCAGCATTGATGAATTACCGCAATTGATGAATGTGATTCACGGAGACATGAGCCTCGTGGGACCACGTCCGCTCCCCGTTCGAGATCTTCGAGAATTCAATGAGGATTGGCAACGACGGC
>QIMB01000151.1 GCA_003233615.1 Nitrospirota bacterium | reverse complement strand
CGTCTTTGGCTGAGTCTTTTGAGGAGGCAGTACGATCGGCCATGGCATTCCTTTGGTTCAATTGCAATGAGAAAAGAGGTCGGGACATCTTACCCGACACACGGAAACAGGTAAATGCCTAATCTCAGCCCAAATAACTATGAATGTAGAGCTTGGGCCGCGCTTGGGAAGGGGCCATAAAGACCTGTAGAAATACGGGCTCAAGGCTAACCCCCTAAAATACTTGCTCTGCGTTACCTTATACCTAAGTTGAGCGATTTATATGGATGAGATGTGCCAAGACCTTGGGATGATAGGAGTTTTGAAAAACGCAGGCAGACCCTTTCGGTCTGTCGAGGCATTTCAAAAGTGCTGGCACGCAAGGAGGTGGTGCCGGTCGCCATAAACAATCGCTCAATTTAGGTTATAGAAAACTAGGGGAAATCAAACCAGAGGGAGAGAAATCAGGAATGAACGATGAGGGCCGTACGACTTAATTCCACATAATCAAACTGAATGAGAGCAGTCTCCACAGCAGAAAGGTTCTCAAGAATGAGACGAATCAAGACATCATTAGAAACGTTACCGGTAGAAACCAAAAACAGTTTTGGTGGATGGCGACTTAATAAATAACTCGTAACAAAATCACTATCTTTCGTCACAACCACCCGATCATCTCTTGCGGCGATGTCGGCAATATCCTTATCCGGGGTACGATTTCCTAAAGGGAGGTCGATAGTGTGAAGAGTATCGTAACCGCGGGAATGTAACTCTTGAGCCAACCGTGGTGGAAGCTGAGCATCAAGGAGAAATTTCACCCAAGCACCGGGTCAATGCGCTGCACACGGGAAAGCCGAGCTCCAAAAGCGCAAGAGGCCCGAAGATCCTCTCGCTCCAAATCAGGATAGTCAGTGAGAATCTGGGCTTCGGACATGTCACCACTCAAAAGCTCCAAGACCCACTCCACCGGATAACGGAGTCCACGAATACAGGGTTTTCCATGGCAAATATTGGGATCCACTGTAATCCGTGACAACAATTCTTCAGTCGACATACATATAGAATACCGCGAGACTATAGCCCTGACAAGGGGTCTGTATCTGAGCTTGGGACAACACCACGCAAATTTCAAAAGTGCCACCAAAGCAACGGGCTACTTAAGAAGTAGAACGAAACTGATTTCTATCAATAACCCATCGCACGAAAGAAAGATTATCATATCTCCTAATGAACCTCTTTCAAAAAACTTATACTCCTATTTCCTTGCCACCAATCACTTCCCTCTTGTTATCTTTTCAAACTTCCTACTGAAAGGAAGAGAAAGCGTGGAATTATTTCGAGTCTGACTCCTTAATAAGGCCTGCTCCCCGGTAATAGACGATCAGCAGATCATCCGTCTGTACGCTATGTTTCTTGGTGTAAGAAATGTCCAAAGCATATTCAGCATCGATAAAGGCAGCCGCATCTCCGGTTTTTTGAGCTTCGGCAATACCATTGAGACACAATGTGGTTTTCCCCGAAGACTCTGGGCCAGAGATCTCAATGACTCGTCCCCTGGGGCAAACTCCAATACCTAAGGCCATGTCCAAGGTTAACAAGCCTGTAGAAATAGCGGAAATATGAGCTGGAGTTTCAGCCACGCCCAACTTCATAATGGCGCCTTTTCCAAATTGCTTCTCAATTTGGGTCAGGGCTAAATCCAGGGCTTGTTTTTTCCGTCTTTGGCTGAGTCTTTTGAGGAGGCAGTACGATCGGCCATGGCATTATTTTGGTTCAATTGCAATGAGAAAAGAGGTCGGGATATTTTACCCGACACACGGAAACAGGTAAATGCTTTTCTTCGACCCGTCCTTACAGTTCTGGTGTTTGTTGCGAGAGCAGCACAGTTGTGAGTGGCGTGTATCTGGCCCCGGAAGAATCCAGGTCACTTTGAAAAAGCGTAAACCGGTCAATGGTCAACGAGCCTAGATGTTGATCATTCCCCAACACCCCACTTTCCATGAGAGCTGCCCCGACCGTGGCGTTCTCACGCTTTATCCGCGCCAAAGTCAGATGAGGATGATAGGACTTCTCTTCAGCAGGAAAACCTAAGGGTTCTAAAGCAGCTTCAATTTCTAAGACTAGCTCCTGTAAGGCTTGCGTATTTCCTGTGAACCCAACCCAGAGTATTCTGGGATGTTTGACCTGGGGAAAGACTCCTAGCCCATGAACATCAATTGAAAAATCGTGTTGTTTCTTTCCTATCGGTTCAAGCACGGAAAAGAGCTTGAAAATGATTGATGGGTCAACATACCCTAGAAATTTCAAGGTCAGGTGAATAGATTCAGGTCGAACCCAATTGATAGGCGGCAGTGTCTTTTTGAGTTGCTGTTGTAAGGAGGAGAGTGTGTCTCGGACAGCGCAAGAAAGTTCTGCCCCTAGAAAGACTCGGATCATACGGCTGGTTTTAGGTTTTTGAATTGAAGACTAAAAGCCTGTTGAATAATATCACGCTGATAGCCCATACATACTCGAGGTACCAGCGACGTCAACAGCCAAGGGAATGTTCAAAAAAGTCCGTCCAGCAAGGCCGCAGCCTTTTTGACGCGCGGAGCGTACTCTCAGTACGTGAGCACGGAAAAATGGCGAGAACGCCGCTGGCGGCTTTTTTCAACATTTCCGACAATATCGACGGATCATGTTCAGGGCAGCGTGAGACGCACGAAATTTTATCTCTGAACGATCGCCAAAAAACTGGAAGCGTTGTGACTGATTTCCATGTGGCCCATCAATCGCCATATAGACCAAACCGATTGGTTTCTTGACCGATCCGCCACCAGGTCCTGCAATTCCGGTAACACTCACGCCTAGATCCACACGGCTTTTCTTGCGAATACCCTTTGCCATGGCTTCTGCCACTTGCGCACTCACAGCACCATATTTTTGTACTAGCGTTGGTGAGACTCCCAACAATTCCTGTTTAGCCCTATTGCTATAGGTGATGACCCCTCGATCCAGGAATGTCGAACTCCCAGGAATGTCAGTTAATCGGTGAGCGATGAGCCCTCCCGTACAGGATTCTGCCAACGCAAGAGCCCAATGGAGTGAAGACAATAATTGTCCAACCACCTCTTCCATGGTCAGTTCACCTTCAGAAAACAGCCAAGGCTCTAACATGTGACGAATGTCCTGAATGAGAATATCCCCTTCTGGGAAATCCTCCGCCGCAGAGCGCCTAGTCTTGTGCTTCAGTGGACGCCAACAGCTCAGCGTCAGCTTCACACCTTTCGTTGACGCCAACAAACTCAGATCCACAGCGAAAGGCTTGCGGAATAAAGATGCTACTCGCTGCTGAATATCGGTTTCGGGCAACCCCATCGTATTGAAGGCATGCGACCAGAGATATGTTGAAGACTGCAGTTTTCTTTTCAGGATGGGAACAACCTGCATCTCCATCATTTCCCGTGCCTCACGAGGCACACCCGGTAACACAAACACGTGAGCCATCTTCTCCTGGACATAAAACCCTGGTGCGGTTCCGACACAATTATCTAAGACAATGGCACCTGATGGAATACGTGCTTGCTTTGCCAACAGAGGCGTCACGGTTCGGCCTCGACCTTGAACTTGTCTCTTGAGTATCTGCATGGCTTTTCTACGAACAGCCAAAGGGCGGCCAAAAGTGTGTGCGACAGCCTCGCGCGTACGATCATCGACCGTGGATCCGAGCCCCCCGGTTACAATCACCACATTGGCGTGCTTGGAGGACGAACGCAATGCCGATTGAATATCACGGAGTTCATCACTCAGGACCAGTTTTTTGGCCACCCTAATACCGCAATTGGCCAACATATTTGCAATAAAGACCGAATTGCTATCGACTCGGCCCCCATGGAGCAACTCTGAGCCGATTGCGAGAATGTCTGCACGGAAAGGTTTCATTCAAAATCTCACAATACTGATATGTGTTGCTCTATCAATTTTTTAGACACACTACCAATTCCTCAAGAGTTATAGACACTCTTTCTTGAACACATACAGCATCTCCCACATCAAAAATGGCCATCAGCACAAAGGCTCATTGACAAGATTACGGTGCCGATGGTAAAAATTTCAGCTTTCTTTTAAGTCGTTACAAATACGCAGGTTTTCCTTTCTAATTTGGAGGTGCCATTATGGCCGGTGCCGAACAGGCTACCAAGCAACAGTTCGTCAATTTTTGTTTTTATAAAGTTGATCCTTTGTGGCGACGTCTTCCCAAAGAAGCACGAGACCTCGGCAAACAAGAATTTGTCCAAGTGATAGAAGAGTATCAAGGCAAAGTTATCGTGGTTCCCTATACGACAACAGGTATCCGAGGCGATTGCGACTTTCTGTTGTGGCGGATCAGCTATGACTTAGAGATGTTCCAGGAAATGAGCTCAAAGCTGTTGGCCACTGGGTTGGGACAGTACCTTACCAATCCCTATTCCTATCTTTCTATGACGAAACGTTCCATTTATGTGGATAGTCATGTACATGAGGGCCAAGAAAGTCGGAGATTACAAATTACCCCTGGACGGGCCAAATACATCTTTGTCTACCCGTTCGAAAAAACTCGAGAATGGTATTTGCTCACGAAAGCTGCTCGTCAGGGTATGATGGATGAGCACATTGCCGTTGGGCACAAATACCCTTCCGTCAAACTCAATACGACCTATTCTTTTGGATTGGACGACCAAGAATTTGTCGTCGCGTTCGAAACAGACTCTCCACAGGATTTCTTGGATTTGGTGATGGAACTGCGATCGACAGAAGGCAGCCGGTATGTCAAACGGGACATCCCCATTTTTACCTGCATCATGAAATCTATAAAAGACGTCGTAGAAACGCTGGGAGGGTAACGATTTACGAGGCAATTGTCGACAATTCCTCTTATCAGCATCTTTGGGAATAACACACTGGCTATGGTTTCCATAGCCAGTGTTTTTTTGCCTATTTCCTGAGGAATTTGAAAATTCTGCACTTGCTGAGCTTTTGACAGCCCTTCAAATGGTGTGCTATCACAACCCTATGATTTCTGGCCATTTTTTTGAGGATTCTTAATGGATGAAGAAGAAAATATTTTGTTCGTACGCCGCGAACCAGATGGAGCGATCACATTATATGTTGACGAAGAATGGGCAGCGGAACGAGGAGCCAACGTCGACGAATTGGTAAGAGTTCCTATTCCGAGAGAACTATTTGCAAGTGGAACCGTCCAGCAACTCCGTGAGTTTGCCGCCACCTATTTAGAATCACAGAATGAAGCGAATTCGTCATCGTAGAACATCATCCTCTTAACGTAGGAATTATACATGTCGATTACTATTGAGTTTAAACATATTGAATCCGCACTTCAGGACCTGCCTATCCAAAATCAAGCGATGATTCAACTCCTTCTCTTGCAATACATCGATCTCTCGCAAGACGCCATTGATTATATGGCCACCGACCAACCCGACTCTCGGTTTGGATCTGGCATGCAGCCAGAGGGCAAAGGCATTACCCTTGAAGCCGTGCAAAATGTCACTTCCCGTTCCAACCAATATAAAGGTTATTACCGACAAAAACGTGAGCGGCCGGGAATGCATGTGGATTTTCTGAAGCAGACGTTGGATCTCATGGATCAAAAGATTCGTATCGTCGAACACCTGCTCAAGGAAAACTATACGACAGACGACGAGACGCTACAGACGACCAAAAATCACGCGCCAAAAGTGCTTCTACGACAAGAGATTCGAAAATTGGATCGTGCATGGGAGCATGAGGAGGTCGTCCAAAAAGATTACCAACAACAACGACTCTTATTAGAATATCAAGGATTGCTGCGTAGACGCGCCATTTTGCGGCGGCGTCACAAAATCTCACAACAAGAATTCATCACCGCAGGAAACTCCTCACTCAAAGACCATGAGATTGCCCACGTCTGGGGTATCCCCCTCGGGAGTCTCGCTGCAAGAAAAGTGAAAGCTCTGGAACAATTTCTCACCAGGCTACAAAAGAGCCAAGAGACGTCTTCGCCCTCTAACGGGACGGTCCAACCTTTGGACCTCTGGCGTGAAACCTTTACGACTTTGGCTAAACGCCCGATCGAACGATCACTCGTCGAATACGATGGGTTAGAAAAAACAGAAGAAATTTTATTAAGCAAACTACAGGCTTTCGTGAATGGTGACATGTCAGAACCAGAAGAATCTAAATTCTGGACAAGCATTACGAAGGTCAACGATACAGAATTCTCCGGTTCTTGGGCGTCCCACGCTCGTTCCATTCTGGCTTTTCAGCGCTTGCATGCCCTGTTCAATGACATGGACCTTTCTGACGAAGCCTTAGAAGACGAAATTTCGGCCAAAATCATTCCCAAACTACCTGATGATCAAATTGCAACTGAAGAAGATGACAAGCCAATAGAACTGAGCGAGAAGGGGTTAGGCGTCATTGATGCCTTTATCGGTGAGCAGGACGATAAACGACGAGGGTAATCATTTTTGACAGGAATTACAGAGGAGGGCCACGCCCGGTCACGTGTTACCCTATTTAAACACGACCATAACACCATCAGCCCAATCAACACTCTCCCAATACACAGAATTCACTATTCCAGGCTCCACTGTTTGAACAGCGCTTTGCTCCCATTCTCCCCGTTCATAGGCCAACATTCCTGCTAATATTTTGCCTAATACCCCTTCTTGCTTGAGTAAGGCATCGAGAATTTCTGGTGCAAGAGGAAGATCTGTTAAGAGCTGTTGCATATCACAATCTAAATACGCATCGAGTATTGAAAACAGTCCCACCGTAAAACCCTGACCAGGTGACGCGCCATACAAAGGACACAGGGCTTCGCACATATGTGCTCGAATAAGAGCGACACGCATGAGTTCGGATGGTTTCTCACCCGTCTGTGCCAATACGAGCAAGGACGCCCATTGTCGCATGCGTTCGGTCCCGACCAATCCAATGGCTTGAGAAATTTCATCTACTGATCTTGGCAACCCGACCGAAGCCGAATTCACATATCGCAATAATTTGACACTCAAGGCAATATCATTTTTCACAAGACCTTCAAGTTCATGCAGTTCAATATACGGATCTTGAAGCTTGGCAAGCAGTAACACCACAGCCATACGATTGCTGGAAAGACTCACGCCTTCTATGATTTGCGGCTTACAAAAAAAATATCCTTGGAAATATTCAAATCCTAAGGCCAGGCATTGCTCATACATACTCTGATCTTCTACCTTTTCAGCCAGTAATCGAACAGGATATTGCTGTAACATGGCGACCTGCTCCTTCAGTTCCTCACTGGTAAATACCAACACATCCACTTTCACAATGTCAGCATGTTCCAATAGGACACGATGCGAGTCCTGCACAACAAAATCATCTAAGGCAATCTGATAACCATCTTGTCGAGCCTGGATAAGGACTTCCAACACGGCAGGTGTGGGCTCAATTGTTTCCAACACTTCTAGAATGACATTTTTTGTGGGCAACACTTCATAATGTCGATTCAAAAAGAAATTTGCTGTGAGATTCAAAAAAGCCTTGCCATTCCCGGCGATGTGATCAATGCCAAACTCTAAAAACGTATTGACCATGACTTTGGCAGTGGCTTCGTCTCCATCCACGATATTAGCGCTATTTCCTGTGCCGTCTCGATAGAGGAGCTCATACCCGAACACTTCCATTTCACGGTCGAATATAGCCTGTCGGCCAATAAGCGCAGATTGTTTCAGCATTGAGGTCGTACTATCAGTC
>QIMB01000404.1 GCA_003233615.1 Nitrospirota bacterium | reverse complement strand
GATCGCTTTTCCCCATAGCAAAAGGGCGTCGGCCGTTGTCTTCAGTCATCGTTGGCCACACACCACAGCCAGTCATTCCGAACAATAATATACCGATCAACCCAACAGCATTCACAAAATAATGGCGTCGCATGATTCTCTCCTTTTTTCTCTCATGACTCCTCAGGGCGCAAGATGACCGAACACACCTTCTATTCCCCCTTTTTGATAAGGCATACGAGTAGCCATCCGGGGTTGTCCGATCTGATAGGCTTCAGAAGGTCGAGGAACGCGGCTTTCGGGATACACGCCTTCCACATACCCCATTAACATGAATTCAAAATCATTTGGTTCCAAATAATGATCCGTCGGCAATGTCTGTTTCACCACATTGAGTGGTTTCACCAGATGTGGCGTCACAATCACAATAAGCTCAGTTTCATTTTTTTCAAACGACGAACTCCGAAATAATGCACCTAAGATCGGGATATCGCCGAGCACCGGATATTTGGCAACCGTCTCCCGAATATTCTCCTGAAGCATCCCGGCAATGGCAAAACTTTGCCCATCCCTTAACTCCACCACGGTCTTCACACGACGGGTTATCAAAGATGGGACTTGAAACCCGCCCAATTGAATTCCATTGGCAAAATCCAATTCTGAAACCTCAGGATTCACTACGATAGAAATTCGATTCTTCGACAGAACCGTCGGGGTAAATTTCAAGCCAACACCAAACTCCTTAAACGTGATAGTGATTTGGGCCAATTGCTGAGGAATCGGAACGGGAAATTCCCCTCCAACAAGGAATGACGCTGGCTGACCACTCTCAGTAATCAACGTCGGTTCGGCTAAAGATTTTGACAATCCATGTTCTTTCAACATATCAAGAGTCACCGTCCATGCATCCTGGCCGATATTAAATCCCAAGAACGTATTCGCGGCCTGGGAAGCAAAAACGGTTATACCACCTGCGCCTAGGGGGTCTGCTTCGAATGTACTTAATGCATTCAACCTTCCAATGGAAAAATCACGGCCGTTCAGTTGTCGCCTGGTAAAATTTACACCAAGTCTTTTCAATATCCCTCGTTGCATTTCCGAAATTTTGACTTCCATCATCACCTGTTGAACACCCCCAACCTGCATCAGATTAATGATTTTTTCTGGAGCAAAGGGTTCGGCCAAGACTAACGCCTTGTTCAATGCTTCAACACTGGTCACATTTCCTGCCACTGTAATGTGTTCGTTGCTTGCCATGATTTGTATGTTCGGTTCATCCGGCAATAGCATATGGATCTGTTCTTTTAATCGGGTCACATCAGGAGTGACTCGAACTTGAAGAACATTCGAAACTTTGCCATCCTGAGCCCATAACGTCAGTGTGGTCGTACCAATTTTTTTTGCTGTCACATAGACTTGTTGCGTCGAGATCACGATGGTATCAGCTATCTCAGGTTCAGCGAGAGACGCACGTTTAAATTTCATAGGGCTTTCAATAATTCTTGAGGTTCCCACCGTCAACTCCAAGGACTGAGGTGTATTGATTTGAGAAGTCTGATACGTCAAGCCTTCTCCCCAGACAGGGCTGCTCAACAACACACTCAATCCAATCATGATCAATTTTTGCTGTAACAAACGTGGCATAATAGTACCTGCTTATGGTTAACGTGGGTGAATACCAGACGATCCTCAGCTATTCCTGAGTCGTGGAATAACATCCATGAGTTAAAATCTTCGAACTGACTTCTCTTTCCCCTTAATGACTTCTACCCTCACACGACTACTTCTTTTGGGAGCTAATTGATACGAGGTCATCAGGTCGGAAAATTTCGCACCTCGAGTTTTCTTAATGTCGCGATTAAGAGGGCTTCGAAGTGCAAGCCGTATTTTCCCCCCATTGGATGCCATGGCCAATTTCTCTGCCTCTTCGAGTGTGACCTCAAGCGTAATGACTTTGACGGCCTTTGGCTCTTCTCCATTGACTCGTTCCATTTGCGTGCCAGTGGCAAGGACCAGAGAGTTTTCCAACACGACTTTGGTGATTTGTGGATCTTTCGTTTTCCCTGGCCGGGCAAACGTCACCATCACATCCACCCGATCCCCAGGCTGAATAAATCCAGGAAGACCCACAACTTCATTGACTTTAACTGACATCGCACGCTTTTGAGGATCCATCACGGCACTGACTCCGCCGGTGGTGACATCAATTGGAGCAAGCTTTGATTCCATAATCGGTTCATTCTTCTTTATATTCGCAAGGATCACTCGACCTGTAAGGTCATCGATGGTTGTAAAATGTCCAACAGGCAGTGCGTCCTCCGGATACGCAACCAATCGAATAAATTCGTCTGTTAATGGCGTTCCCCAGGGCACATCAACACTCGCCACGGCAATTTCAGATCCCTCTATTTCCACGACAGGCTGGGCCTCTGGTTCGGCTGCCTGCTGTCCTTGAAGCCATTGCAAAATCAAAACTGTTGTCACCAGGGCGATTCCGATCGCAGCACCTAAAAATAACAGTGGACGTTTTTGTCCCATCACCGTGCCTCCTCTTTATGCATCCTCTTGAAATTCGCGTGTTTCGTTCCTTGATGTTGTCTCTGAAGCTGCCCGAACAGATAGTTTTCTCGTGACTTACATGTCAATATCGGATTCCATTCGCACTTTCTTAAGTCTTTTACATTTCACTCGATCAATAATCTTGAAAAGTCTTAAACCATTGATACCCCTGTCCAATGAGCGTCCCAAGACCAATGACGAGCGCATACCGAAGTTTCGGTAGAGTGGTTTGTTCCAAAGAATCGGCCACATTGATCCTCATGAACACCATACCGACCAATATGATCTTTATTCTTTCCGCCGTTTTGGCTAAACCTAAATACCAACCCATCATCGCCAGGGCATATAGTCCACCCAACAAGGAAGCAAAGAGAAATCCCATAAAGACGTTCAGCGGGCCAACTACGGCACCTATGGCAGCCAGCAACTTGACATCACCCGCCCCCATGCCCCCATAGATATAAAATCCAATCAAGAAGATAAACCCTAAGCCCAATCCTGCCACACTAAAGAGGATCCCGTTCCCGGAATCAGATAGAGCATGAAACGCAAGTCCTACGAGGGCTAAGGGAAATGTGATGAGATTAGGAACACGACTGGATCGAACATCCACTACGGCCGCACAAATAATCCCTAGAAGCAAAACCCCATGTATAAAGAGTGGTGTGATCATAATTACAGGATATGTCATCCGTATCTCATTCTCTGCTATGCCTGAACGCTGAGTGCCCTTCGCATGCAGGGTTGTGTAACAAGCATATGAATCGGCGGTTGTTTTCCTAATCTGTAGCAACAGATAGTGGAAATTATGGTGACAAAAAACCAGGTGAGACACATACAACGGTTGCCAATGGTTGATTGATGAAGGCTCTCACCAATGAGCATGACAATTTTTCGGGAGCGCTAATAGGGAATGACAGGAACGAAAGCGACCGCAGTATATGCGGTATGCTGCTAGGAAGAGGGCGGAACCTATAGGGTATTTTTAGAGGACAAACCCATTCATGACAAGGCTATACTCCGAAAACAACGTGCCATGTCATACACCTTATGCGTGAATCAACGAGAGAATTGATTGAGGACCAAGCATGCAACAAGATCTTTCCTTGCCAAAGGCATGCTGTCTCGTTGTTCTCTAAAAAATCGCACGACTGGCTAAAAGGAGGTTGGTATCCTGATGACCAGTGCCACCTAAAAACGGAGTCATCCCCCCAACAGGCGTCAGAGCACTATGCTGATAATAGACCGTCATGACAGTAAATTGATTAATTCCTGGAACGTTATCCACGACATTCCATTGGAGAAGATTATACAAATTATTTGGTAAATCACACTGGGCGCCAGTGTCAGGAACAACAATATCAGGATGGGTTAAGGTACCTGCTGGAGTCACGGTACATTGTGGGCCATTCCCTGGAGCCGTCGCTCCATTGATTTGTGCTAAAAATATTTGGTACTTTTCCGGATTCCCCTTGAGCCCTAACGTCCCTTCCGTCGAGGTCATCATCGCCATAATATTGCCATTGGTTGTCAACTGCCGTGAGGCAAGACTGGCGCCTTCTCGAGCCAAGGTAGTGACAGCATGTCGCTCACTATACAACATGCCATACTCCACAGTTGCAAAAGCTAAAAACATAAACAAGATGGAAGAGACCGCGAATTCAATTGTCGCGCTCCCCCGCTCAGACCATGGATTCTGTGAAGACCGATTCATCATTAAGGCCCTCCTCAATAAAGTACTTGGTTGTATATTCTCTATAAGATGAAGTTTTCATTTCTATAGGTTGATTCCGATGTCAATTGGACCAATCCAGAGCCACCACCAAAAAACCCGCCAACCAAACCAGTAAAAAATTGATGATCATAGAGGACACGGACACGCATAAATGCCCCTGCTCCACCAGCCGCAGCCGCATTCACCACAGCCGGGTCATCGGGATCTGTCCAGTCGGCATCAACCGCAAATATTTTAATATCCCCCGGGTAGATCACCATGATACCCTCAGCCTTATCGATAATGGCCTTTTTGATAGAAGCCTCACGAGACAGGGGGGTTCCGGGTGGATCCTCGAGGACGGCACCGGTTGTCCCGATTCGAACGCCTTCACTGACAGCAGTATTCATCGTATGGGTTTGGAGAAAGTACCAACCAAATTCCAGGACTCCAAACACCACTAACAAAAAGGGAAGCAGGGTAATCCCGACTTCAACCGCGGAAACCCCTGAATCATTTCCGCAAACTGTCCTAATCCTCTTTCTGAATGGGCGCCAACCGATCATGATACTTCCCTCCAAATTCGTGACGGAGTGGAACAACTCCAGCCCTCTCGTCTCATGAAAAGCCTAGTCATGTTAACTCACAAGAATGAGTTTGAGTTTATTCGCAATTTCCTGAAAGATTCCTGCAAGTTCCGCGGAACTATTCGCAAAAAAGGCATGGTCGTCATCTGTTGCAAGTGATTTCATGAAATCTTCATCAGCATCCCCTAGCCCGATGGTATAGAGTTCAATCCCCGCAGTTTTCAAAGCCGTAGCATGATCAAAGGTCTTTTGCCTGGCGACCCATTCAACATAATCTTTTAAAGGAGACCCAACACCAATATTACATTCTTCGGGCAACAACCCTGCGGTGGGCCCGAACTGAGCGAATCCATAGGTTGCATCATCGAAAATGTGCCATTTCGTCGATGAGGAGCCACACGGCCCGCTGCTTTGTCCATTTCCAGTGTTATCCGTCCCACTAATAGAAGGGGATAAATTTGAATTCTGGACATAGGGGTCTTTGAGCGTCGGGATGACGTCCCCATTATTGACAAACACCTGTTCAACCGCGTCATAGGTATTACCACCCTTGGTAAAACTTCCTCGAAAGGCCGTGGGTTCCCCATCGGAGAAGAAGACCACTACTTGCCTAATCCGTACATTCACAGGCAGTGCCATCTGCCCGGGTGTCCAGTCAAGGGTTCCAGTTTGAGCGAGAGCATCCTCTGAATTGGTTCCCCCATTGTCAGGGGTTAACGCATTGATAGCATCGTTCATGCCGTTAATTTTAAAATCGTAACCCAAATCAAAAGGGACCTGGACGCCTGCTGCATAATGAACAAGTGCCATTTTATGGTCTTTTTGAAAGCTTTCAAAATTATCTACAAACCCCGTGGCCCCGGGCCGAAGCTCATCGATGGGGGGATCTCCAGGTGGCCTGCCCATCGAACCCGAGACATCCAAGACGAGCGCAATCTCGGCTCTACGGAGTAACGCTGAACCAGAAGAACTCATGGCCGTCGTGGCTGTTCCTGTTTCAAAGATTGTCGTCAGATGGTTCACAGAATTCACCGACCCATTAACGGTGACTTGTCCATTGGTGGGATCAAGATTCGCAACAAATGCTGGGGCATCCGTGTCTAACAGACCGGGAGGAAAATTGGCTTGAGCCACTTGAACCACAAATGCTTCTAGGGCCTCATCATCTGGGAATAACGGATTGTTGATATTTTTCGCCCCGGCAAACGCGGCGCCATCAATGGACTTGCTGATTTCTGCTTGAATGGCATACCATCGTCCAATTTCAACGCCCAACGCCGAAAATCCCACCATGACACTGAGCACGATAGCGGACATCAGGAAGTAGGCGCCCTTCTGATTAGCTAGAATATGGCGAATAGATTTCATATGGGAATATCCTCCTTCACACAGATTGCCTTCTCGCAATACCGCCTGATTGATGATAGTGAGAGAATGGCCACTTCATGACATTTGATGAGACCTGATGCATATGGCACCATGCTCGTGCTGTGATTCCCTAGAGCATGGTCTAAGGCAAACTTGTATTCACTGTGGCATAGAGTCCTGCGACTTTCGTCCCCAATGTACTCACCGCTGTAATAATCACTCCGGCAATAAGAGCTGCTAATAAGCCATATTCAATAGCCGTGGCGCCTTCTTCATCAACGACCCAGACTTTAAAATGATACATGGCGGTCTTCATGTTGTAACATCTCCTATCTGGACAATACGGAATAACGATCCATCATTCCTTTCTTCCTCTTTCCATAAAGCCCGGGAGACCCTTCTAACCAATGGGATTAGAAAGGTCTCCCGAAATCCTCTACGAGGAAGCTTCCAAACATTTAGGGGAGATTGGTATTCACTGTGGTGAAAGCAGTGTTTAACTTAATACCAATCTGCCCAACCACTACAATGATGACCGCCGAGATTAAGGCCGCCAGCAACCCGTATTCAATTGCAGTGGCTCCTTCTTCGTCATTTACAAAATTCATGAGTTGATTCACCATAGCGCTTCTCCTTGTCGGGCGAATTAAATTGAAAAACGCAAGGTCAGTATGCCCGGGAGTGCTGACACTTACGCTGTCTCTTAAACGATTCTTCCTTTGGTAGCCCGACAATCAAGGTCCATCCCTGACCCGTGGCTTTGCTCCCGCGCCTTCCGACGTGTTCGCCTTTATCGGGAAGAGACACCCGATCCATAATACTACGGCTCATCGTGATTTGGTGATGTTCATCCATTTCGTTTCCTTTGCATTCTGCTTTGCATGAACTATTATCGACCAGGCCAGAAATAACTTGCCGAATTATTTGCTACTTATTTTTAAGACTTCGTACCCGTTCTCTTCAGTTGCAAACGAGTATTGTCTCGATCAAAATTTAACTCCCTTCAACAAGAACATATTCCTCCACGACACTCCTAGGTTGGCACAAAATTGGAACTGCTCTTGCTTAAGACTGCTGTCCTTATATCCGAAATCCTATACCAAGATACGTAGCTAAAATTTGCTATTCCACAAGAGCTTCCCCATTCTCATTATTCACGACACCATGGCAAATCATTCACTCCAGGCACATCGCTTTTTCATGGCCAATCAAAAGTACTGGCCTGACGTTCTGAGATAGACGTTCACATACACGTTGCTAATATGAAACCCTCGATGAATGCTACCGACCTTCTGGGTCACCTCACCTCTCACAACAGTGAGTCGACTCGTTTCCCTGACCTCCAACATGTTTCCATTGCAGTCCTCATTCCTGCTTTTAACGAAGAACAGGGAATTGGGAATGTCATTGAGGGCTTCCGGCAAGCCGTACCGTCAGCAGAAATTTTTGTGTATGACAATAATTCTTCAGATCATACTGCTGAAAAAGCAGCAAGAGCAGGAGCCATTGTTCGCCAAGAACCTCGGCAAGGGAAAGGCTACGTGGTAAGGCAAATGTTCGCGGATGTTGACTCTGATGTCTATATTTTAGTCGACGGAGATGATACCTATGATTCAAAAATTGCCCAAGCACTTGTGGAGGTCTTAATTCTTAATGGACTCGATATGATTAATTGTGCTCGTGTGCCCACTTCAGCAACCGCGTACCGCCCTGGACATAAATTGGGAAATAGATTGCTGACGGGCATTGTGAATGAAGGAGAAATGGGCCGCGATAGCCGACTGCATAAGCTGGCCGTGCATGATGCTTTCTTACCAGTGATAGAATATGTGGCTTGCTTGGCAGACAACAAAGAGAACTCGACCGTCTCTGCGTTTATGGAATTGACCCTGGAATCAGCAGAGCTTTAGCTCTGATCGCCTCATCTATAGTCAGCTCTTTGGAACATACACTACAGCAACGTCATCACGATAAAACTCAACCCAGTCAGGCTCTTTATCTAAAAACCGGACAGCGTTGTCATCAGCGCCGAAAATCGTCCATTCGATCTCATATTCCTTAAGTAAATCGCTCAAGTTCGGAGATGCAGCCGCGAGGTTTGATGCCGAAAAAGTCATATCCATGAAAGCGTCGCCATAAAGATCTGCACGGCTATCAAAGAATACTGGCACTTTTTCAAAGATCAAATAGCCACCAAAGTTATAAGAATTGAGAACTGGCTTGTCAGAAAGACCCGCTTTTTGCGCAGCAGCAAGAGCTGCCACAGGGCTCGTGAGTTTTGATGGAGCAACGTCGCGTGCAGCAAGCATTGCTATAGAACCTATGATTGCGAAACCGAAAATTGTAGCAATTAGGACACGTACGTTTATACGAGACAAACCTAAAGAGGCTGGACATGGCGAATCGGACCATTGTTTTTCGATTACCGGAACCACTAACATTGATGCAATAAACAAGAGGTATTCTGCCATACGAAGATGTGACAACGTAAGAGATAACAACCCTAAAAAGATGAGTAGACGAAAGAATGGAAGCTTAATCCCTCGGAACAAAAGGACAGCTAATACACAGATCACCCAGCCTTCAACTGCGCCTGGCTTCCTAAAATTCAAAGGCTGCCATTCAGCGACCCATGTTAAGGTCCTTTCCATACCACCAAGCTGGAATGGGTATAAGAAACCTTGAATGCCATAAGGTGTGGCGAGAGATGCCAGCGTGGCTACAGCCAAAAACAACCCCCATCTTTTCACAACTGCGAGACGGCCCGCGTTATCTTGCTCGTCAAAGAAAGCCTCCGCAGCCAATAAGCCTGCTACGCCCAACCCGATGGCAAAACTGCCATGCATATTTGCCCATGGAATCATTAATAAGGCGACTAAGAAACTGGGCGCCTTACGCGCGCTTCGCGCAAACACGAGCAACACAACCCAGAGCATCAAAACCGGCATAACCAATACATGAGGCCGGGCAAGGATATGTTGGCTAAAGGCAACCAGAGCTATTACTGAAATTACGATAACGTAGAAATTTCTGAGATATTTCGACGTTCCCCATGCGAGAATACCTACGGTAAGGCCAACCATTGCACTCGTGAAAATGACTACACCTTTCCATCCCCATACAGCGTGCGATAGTGCAAGCATCACACCGGACAACCATTCATGGGCATGCCAATCAGCTCCGAGAATTGTGTGGGAAAACGGGTCCGAACTGGGCACAGCACCGTGTTCCAGCACCCAACGTCCTGTTGCGATATGCCAGTAGGTATCGGGATCATTTAACAGCGCCGCTCCTAGTAGTGCTAACAATACAAAAACCGACACGCCGATGATTACGGGTATCAATTGTGATTGTTTCTCGAAGATAGATAGTTGATGCATCTTGGCAGTTTCAAAGGAGTCGTTTTGCTTGTCAACATGGACTGACGGCGCGCCAGGGCCCGTTAATCAATCTGCTGTGCAGCTGGCCTCGTTAGCTGGCATGACTGGCGCGCCTCCATTATCTTGGAAAAAGAAGCAAGCTCAGTTCCTATTCGCAGAGTACAGATGTTGGGAGACAAAAGACGGATGATCAAGGGTGAATACCAAAAAATCTCACGCGTAGTTCCCAAAGTTTGAGTAGCCGCTTTAAGAAGACCTTCGCGCAAGGAGAAGGAGGGAGAGCCCCACTGGAAGCGGCCAGTTTCTGATAAAGTGCCGTTCGGAAGAAAACAAGCATGTTAATAATTCATTCATGGGTGCAGGTAAAGTCATTTGCTCATTGAGTTCATTGAGTCCTAGGATTTTTTTCATCAGACGAATACTGACTGCCAAAGGAAACAGCAAAGTGTTGAAGTACGTGACGATGACACGAGAGAATCCTGCCTCTTGAACGATTCGTTGAAGTTGTGTTTTGTTATATCGTCTTTTGTGATGATGATCGTCATCATGAGTACTCCAAAGAAATGAGAAGGCTGGGACAGTTATGAGTAGCCACCCTTTCGGACGCAGAAAATTTCGAAGAGAAAGGAGACTGTTGAGATCATCAGGAACATGTTCCAGGATATCGAGAGCGGAAATAAGATCAAATGTTTGAGGATCAAAGGGAATGTCGTGGGGCAGGCTCCCCCTACGTATTTCAAAATCACCCTTTTGACTGGCTAGCTCTCTGGCATCATCATTCGGTTCTACTGCAGAAACCTGCCCAAATTCTGAAAGCATTGATAGATTACCGCCAGAGCCGCATCCAACTTCCAGAATATGGCATTTGCTTGGAAGATCCGCGTAGGTCGTGAGGACTTCCGTGAGTATCCGGCGTCGACTGACAAACCACCAATGACTTGTTTCCATTGCAGCCATTTGGGTGTAGATGTGAGGCTTCATTTCATGTGCTTCTGTACGGTATGTTCAATCCCATATGTTTCGCGTAGTAAATACAAAGGTCGTCCTTTCACTTCCATGAATATTCTTCCTAAATATTCCCCGAGTACTCCTAGGGTGAAGAGATTCAATCCTCCCAGGAATAACATGGTGACCATGAGTGAGGCATAGCCGGGTACATCAATGCCTCCAACGACCGTGCGAATCGTAAGGAAGCCGCCATAGCTCAGAGCTAAAAAAGAAATCATGAGGCCGATATACGTCCACACTCGAAGTGGAACGATGCTAAAGGATGTTATGCCATCCATCGCGAGTTTCCACAGTCTTCGATTATTCCATTTCGTATTTCCCCTGGCCCGTGAATGGCGATCGTACTCTACGCCTATTTGTCGAAAACCCACCCATGTAAAGAGTCCCTTCATAAAACGCGTTCGTTCTGGGAGTTCGACAAGTGCTTGAATGACACGCCGATCCATGAGACGAAAATCTCCAGTATCCTTGGGTATTTTAGTTTCTGCCACTTGGTTAAAGAAACGAAAAAACACGAATGCAGTTAGCCGCTTCATCCACGGATCTGCCTGTCGATCACGTCGGATGGCATAGATAACATCATAACCTTCAAGCCATTTCTCGAATAGATCAGGCAGGAGTTCAGGTGGGTCTTGAAGATCTACATCCATGGGGACCACTGCCGCTCCAGTCGCATAATGAAGGCCAGCACACATGGCACTTTCCTTACCGAAATTCCTAGAGAGGCTAATAATCTTTATTTGAGTATTACGGTCTCGGTGTTGAAGAAGTTTTTCAACCGTATCATCTGAACTTCCGTCATCAATGAAAATGAATTCGTAACTCCCTCCCAAGGGGTCAATAAGATCCTGCAGGACCCGTTCAGTTCGATCAAGGAAAATATCGATATTGTCAGCCTCGTTATATAAGGGCACGACAATCGATAAAGTAACTCCATAGTCCGGGTTAAATATACGCGCACGTCCAGAATGGAATGAAGGAAGCGGGTTTGAGATAGAGTCAACAGAATAATCGCTGTGAATAGACATAACGATTCTAGGGCGTGCGTAGAGGAGAACAAGGGAATAATACTATTATGAATTATCTTCGGAAAATAATAGGAATTCTTTAGAAATACTGTTGTTTATCAAAAGCTGGTAAATGATTCCGTCGGTCTCTCAAAATTGGTAGCTATCTTTCATGATCTTGAGTGAGTGGTTCTCTGAGTCAGTTTTTTTTAAGTATTGACCAAGTGAACCGAACAGCATTCACAGGTCCATTTCACGGGGAACCGGCAATCTGAAAATGGTTCCCCCAGCCAACAGCAAAAAGTCCATTGGTTTTGTCCAATGAATACTTTCTCCATTTGGAGCGTTGCTTCGAGGGTAAATAGAATTGTTCCATGACCCTTGTTCATAAATAAACTGAACACGGTTGAGCCGAGTATATCCATCGGTTCCTAACAACTCTCCTTCCATGATATTCATCGGCCCCCAAAAAGCATAGAGAAGATGAATAATGGAAAAAAGACCCAGTATGATTAGGCTGAGAGATGTGGTTTCTCCTGCCTGTAATTGCCCCTGAGAAGATGGGTCCGCACGAATCGGCTTTACATTCACCTTTGCGTCATCCTGGATAAAGATGAGTCACCAATTGAAGGATGCATACATTGAACTCCAATGCAGAATGGCTTATTGATCAATATCAACAGAATCTGCTGGTTTCCAAACCAATCCATTTTCTTACAAATCCCCTTGAATTCTTTCTCTGTATCTTTCCTGTCGGAAATCTTTCTACCCGAATTAATTCCATTCTGTATTAAACCTCACACATCAGCCGATGACCTGATATAATTCCTCCTCTATCTCTCTTTGAACTTTTGCCTTTCTAGCCTCCCCCTAGGATACCCGCATATCAAGTACACTTAAATTCTCATTCTCCAAATATAGTAGGGAAGTTCAAGAAAAGTGCACACAATAGCCATAAAGTCTTTCGCCGCCTCTAGAAATACAATCAGCGATAGCCCTCCTAAAACCGAAGCAGCAGATTTTTTAGCAACAGTTATTTACAAGTTACCAGCTGGTCGATCACATTGTTGTTGCACGTATTGTGAGACGGACTCGCCAATCAAGCACATACATTTGCCTAACTCAGAACTACTCTTCATGATTGGAAAGTAAGAACCGTGATTTTTCACTAAATTTCAGGGTCTCTCCAGCACCAATCTTGTCACCCCATCAAAGCTGTCTCAATCTTTCTTCTCCATTTTTGTACGTTTAATCATCCTCGTGGCTCTCCGTAGTGATTGACTGTGGCCACCAGTGACCGCATATCTCCTCAATTCAGACAACTTCCCATATGCAAATAGCAACTCTAAAGGTTACACCAGAATTCTTCCGATAAGAATACCCTACGGTCTTGTGCGCAGCGGACATGTCGTATCCGGTCACATTTTTTTAGCTGTGGTGCCGATGGGAGCACGGCCTGAAGGTTTTTTGAGGAGAGGGACGATGATGCAACAGAAAGTTCTCATTTTCATTGTCAGCTACAATGCAGATACGACCATCACAAACGTCTTGTCTAGAATTCCGTCTGAGCTTTTCTCTGACCAAAACATTCACGTAGAAGTTCTCATTATCGACGACGGATCATCAGACCAAACCGTGACCGAGTGTCAGACTTTTCGTCAGCACAACCATGAAATACCGTTAACCATCCTTGTCAATCCTCAAAACTTGGGTTACGGCGCCAACCAAAAGCTTGGCTACCGGTACGCGATTGACCGTGACTTCGATGTGGTCTGTTTGCTGCACGGCGACGGACAATATGCACCAGAAGAGCTCCCAAAACTGCTTCGCCCTCTTCTCGATGCGGAATGTGAGGCCGTCTTTGGTTCAAGAATGATGGAGACGGGTGATGCCCTTAAAGGCGGAATGCCTCTCTATAAATACTATGGCAACAAAGCACTGACTTGGCTTCAGAATACCATTGTGGGCACAGATCTCTCGGAATACCACAGCGGGTATCGGCTATATTCCGTCCCAACATTGAAAAACCTTCCCTTTGAATATAACTCGAACGGCTTTGATTTCGACACCGATATCATCATCCAGCTACATACCGCTGATTGTCGCATTCAAGAAATCCCGATTCCCACATTCTATGGTGATGAAATTTGCAACGTGAACGGCATTACCTACGCATTCCAGATACTATCCTCTTGCATAGCAAGCCGCATGCAACACTTGAGTCTGTTCTACAATCGCAAGTTTGATCTGAAAGTCACCAATGAACAATATCAGCCAAAATTTGCTTTCGCTTCTTCACATTCGCTAGCCCTAAACGCTGTACAAGCAAAGGAACGACTACTCATTCTTGGCTGCGGTTCCGCCGGACTCGTCGCTCCGTTTGTAAAGAAAGGCTGTCACCTTAGCGTTCTCGATAGATATATTTCCCTTGAGCTCGAAGCCCTGAGTGATTTTTGCGCTGGCGTGGATCTCGACGAGTATGATTTCAGAGATCTTCCCAACAGTCCCCCATACGACTCAATCCTGGCATTAGATATCATTGAGCATTTAGTGGATCCAGAGAATTTCCTCGATAGACTTCGACAGTCGGCTTGCCTGCGAGGAAGCCGCCTGATTCTCACAACACCTAACGTCACCTTTCTGCCCCTTCGAATGATGTTTCTTTTCGGTTTCTTTAATTACGGAAAGAGAGGCATTCTCGATCGAACGCACACAAGGCTGTTTACCTTCGGTTCATTACAGCGCTTGCTCCACCAGGCTGGCTTCACTGTCAGTGCCTTGCAAGGAATTCCAGCGCCCTTCCCTCTTGCTTTTGGACACAACTCGTGGGTTGGACAGATCCTTTTACAGATCAATCAGATCATGGCCATGATCTGGCCTGGTGCCTTTTCGTATCAAATTTACTGTGAGGCCACACCCTCGCCGACAGTTGACGAATTGCTCGAGCGAACGATGAAACATTCGCGCAAAACTGTCTCCTCGCCTGAAACTGTTCAATGTTAACACAGAAAGTGCGAGTACAATCGCTCTCATGGATTTCCGTGTTGATCAGCGTCATGCTGATTAATGCAGGACTTCTTTGGTGGTATCATGACCGCACATGGTGGGAGCCGGATGACGGCCAGCTGGCCCATGTCGCAGAACGCATCTTGGCGGGCGAGGTGCTCCACCGAGACATCCAGGACGTCCGACCAGGGTATGTAA
>QIMB01000274.1 GCA_003233615.1 Nitrospirota bacterium | reverse complement strand
TATCTTCACTGTGCTTAACGCAACGCGAAAAATAGGAGAAAAACCGTGATGAAAAGCTGTTGACATTCATTGCGGGTCCATATATGACCCCTATTTTTTCTTGAAATTCAGCTCCATAACCTATTGAAAACATTGAGGATGAATTTTGGAAATTCGAGTTTTTAGAGGTACCCTTATGATAAGTTGGGTAATATTTTTTTTGTGAGTAAGAAATGCTGACCAGGCCCTATTTTAATAAATCAATCAATGACCTTGAGGCGCTGTTTACCCAAAATGGCGGTGACGACGAAGTGCTGGCCAACCTGACAGCCGAGCTGGGTTACCGAAGCACGCCACGAGCTTTTGTTTTGAAGAAAAAAGTGATCGCTGCAAACGAGAGAGTGCCCGCAAGAAAGCCAGAATCTCAAAGAAAACCTCCACCAAAACCGCAGCAGAAGGGAGAGGCTAAGCAGCAGACGTTCGAGCTTAAGCCATCCCCCAAAGCCAAGACCACTCTCAGGCGCGTTGATTTGGGCCCAAAACCTACCGTAGCAAATGCCCCGCAAGATATACTTCGTGCATGGACGGCGCTCGAAGTGCTCTCGCCACAAGGCTACAAGCGGGAAGAGGATTTGGCTGCTGGCGACAAATCCAAAATTGCGCGTTTTGATGAGAAAGACCTACCTTGGGCGTTGGGCGAAAGATCGCGACCGAAAAAGCGCCTGTATTATGAACTTATTTTGGGCGCCATCGCCCTTGCACCTGCTGTTGAAGAGCTCTTGGAACTCTACTCCGACGATCGGCCAGACAAACCCAGTATGAAAGGTTTCTGCCCGATTGCGAGTTGTCTGCTCGATAAGGAAGGAAGACCGCTAGAGGAAGAAACCTCAGCCGCGATTTCAAGTTTTGCGTGGGGGGTGCCTATCGCCTTGCAGGGTGATTTGAAGAACCTTGCCGATTGGCCGCAACAAGAGAAGCATCTGATGGGCAAGTTTCGGAAACTCCTGATCAAGCGTGACCGCGATGACGTGGTGCTTCCTCTAACCAAAGAACACATCAATGAGCTGTTCGATCATCTGGTGCAAACACTGAACCTTGAGGGTCATGAGATCAAAGCCCCTTATTTCGCACTGCGCCGCTTTGAGTTTTTTGCCAGTAAGACACCGCCCGAGCCTGGATTGTTGAACTCGTTCTTTCTCGAAGATCTGGCACTCGCTCGGACATTGGAGAGCAAGGATAGTCTCCCGCATGCGCTCAAGCATTATCTGGGAGTTGCCAGCCCTTCACAGCAGATCGACTTGCTAGAAAATAATGCTGGCTTGCAGGAACTGCTTCAACCAGCTTTTACGCCGTTGGGTCGATGGCCTGGAAATGGCCGATATCCTCTTGTACTTTTGCAGCAAGCAGCCGTCAACGCGTCTAACAAGCGGCTGATGGGAACCGGAATACTAGCGGTCAATGGCCCGCCCGGTACGGGTAAGACAACGTTACTGCGGGATGTTGTGGCTGCGCGGATTGTCGAACGTGCGACGGTGATGAGTGAATTCAAAAACCCGTCAAGCGCATTCACGCCAACAGACCACACTCTTCAGAGAAGCGGTGCCAAGATCACCCTCCATAGGCTCAATAATCGCCTGATGGGGTTCGAGATGGTTGTAGCATCGTCCAATAATAAGGCGGTTGAAAACGTTAGCGCCGAGCTGCCCGCACTGGACGCCATCGCACAAGATGCACCGGAACTGCGTTACTTCAAAAGCATCTCGGACAAGGTAATTGGGCGCGATAGCTGGGGCACCATCGCGGCGGTACTTGGCAACTCTTCTAATCGATACTTGTTTTCACAGGCCTTCTGGCGTGACGAGGAAAACGGGCTTTCGACCTATCTTAATCATGCAAGCGGGTTCCCACAGATCGTTTCCGAGCCGCAGGAAAACGGCCCTCCGATAAAACGAAACCGTGTGATTATAGACATCGAGCATCCGCCCGCAAACGCGCGCGAAGCACTGATACGTTGGGAGAAAGCGCGGGGAGATTTTCTGCAAGCTCTCAAGCTATCTAGCGAGTCTCAAAAGACGCTCCAGGTATTGCATGAACACCTTGTTCGCCTTACCAAAATCTCCTCTGAGCTAGAGGAGCTGGAGACACAGTTGCCAGTGCTTGAGGAAGAAGTCAAAGGGCTGGCATCTTCAATTGCAGATGCACGGGCAAAATTTCAGCGCGCGGATGCGGTGCTTGTGACCACCGAACACGAGCAACAAAATCAGCTCGCCCAGCAACCAGGATTTTTTGCTCGTTTGTTTCGAACGAGACGCTTCAACGATTGGCGCCTCCGATATGATCAGCTCTCAACGATTGTGACTAATGAAAAGAATGCTAAAGCTTCTTACAATTCAGAATTCAAAAAACTTCAAGCACAGTCGTCAGCGAAACAACGACTGATCAAAAAAACGAAGGAACAGCTTTCAAAGCTCAAAGCCGAAACGCTGCATCTCGAAGATCAAATTGAACATGCCAAGGGTGATCTGGGCGTCCCTATGCCGGATGCTGAGTTTTTCGCTCAAACGCGTGAGAATAAACAGATGGGCAATGTGTGGTTTGACGACACTGCAAATCGACTTCGTGATCGGGTTTTCGAGACCGCCATTTCGCTACACCGCGCATTTATCGACTGTGCCGCTGATCCACTTCGGCAAAATTTGTCCATTTTCATCGAGTCTTTTGGCACTCGTTCCCTTGGTACGCCGCAAAAGGATGCACTAATTGGTGATTTGTGGGCTTCATTCTTTCTCGTTGTACCGGTTGTCTCGACAACATTTGCGTCTGTCCACCGGATGTTCTCACGACTTCCCGCCGAAGCACTTGGCTGGTTGTTGGTCGATGAGGCCGGGCAAGCATCCCCGCAAGCCGCTGTGGGCGCGATGATCCGAGCGAAAAATTCCGTAGTGGTCGGCGATCCGTTGCAAATCGAGCCTGTGGTAACTCTTCCTAAAAGTCTGACCGAAGAGATATGTGGATTTTTCGGGATTGATCCGTTGAAATACAATGCACCCGAGTCATCGGTGCAAACCGTTGGTGATGCAGCAAGCATGTATTGCGCTCGTTTCCCTATAGGAAGCGGTCACAGGGATGTCGGCGCACCACTTCTTGTGCATCGACGTTGCGATAGCCCTATGTTTGATATCTCGAACGAGATTGCCTACGCAAATCTCATGGTGCAGGCGAAAAAGCCGTCATGTGATAATCCAATTCTTGGCCCCTCAAGTTGGATAGATGTTATAGGTAAGCCAGGGCCAGACAAGTGGTGCGCCGATGAGACAATTGTCCTCATAGAGATGCTCCGCAAGCTGCGCACTGCTGGAGCAGAGCCTGATCTTTACATCGTGACGCCATTTGTGATCGTACAGAACAATCTTCGGCAAGAATTGCTCAGAAGCAGCGTATTGGACGGATGGATGAATACTCCGAGAGCTTGGGTTCTGGAGCATGTCGGCACAGTTCATACCGTTCAAGGACGGGAAGCTGAAATCGTCTTTTTCGTGCTTGGCGCGCAGGACCCCTCACAGAATGGCGCACGCGGATGGGCGGGCGGAAGACCAAACCTAGTCAATGTGGCAGCTACCCGTGCGAAGACTTCTTTGTATGTGATCGGCAACCGCCAACTTTGGAAATCTGCAGGAGTTTTTTCGGCAATCGATCGATACCTCTAAGGAGCACTAGCGTCACCAGTTAGCATGGCAGGCATTCAGAGGATACGAAATCTGCTCTTTAGGGTACGATGCACATCCCACATTCAACCGTCAAGTGCACCACGGGCTTCGCGGAGAACTTCATACGGCATGCGATAGTTCAAACACTTTCGTGGACGGTGGTTCAACCGTTTTTCAATTCGATTGATCTGCCACGGCCCCAGCTCATGAAAGTTGGTCCCCTTGGGGAGGAATCGCCGGATCAATCCATTGAGCTGTTCCACGCGACCTTTCTTCCAACTGTGGTAGGGCGCACAGAAAAAGGACTGGGAGTCTAAGGCTTTATTGATCTCCTGATGCAACGTATTGTCACTCCCATTATCATAAGTAATCGATTGAGTGAGCGTGGTGGGATACCGATTTAGTCGGCAAAGCATCACCCGTTTCGTCACGGCCGCGGTCTTGTTTTCCAGAACACTGATATGCGTGAGCCGACTCTTGCGATCAACCAAGACATTCAGCCCACGATTGGGGTCATTGCTTGACTTTACATGGGAGGATGCTCGGAACCCGAGGGTTGAGTCGGCTGCAATTTAAGGTGAAGAAGTAATGCAAAGTTAAGCCATGCCCCCAATTGTTGGTCGGGTATTGATGTGGTTTCCCTCACATCAAAGCTCTCTTCAAGGGCAAGGGCGTAAAAAATATGGAAAATCATTGAAGATGGGAGCGCAGTCTCACCTACAGAATTTGTGCCCTTAATGATTGGAGAGGTCTCGAATAATTTTCTTCGCAAGGATTTCGTGAATTTCCCGGTGACGGGGTATTGGCTGAGTCATGCCAGTTTTCGGATTATGGTAGATATCATGTTTGGCACCATGGCGGAGCAGCACACATCCCAAGCTTTCGATGGTATCGATAAGATCCTTTCGCTTCATCCGACTTCGATTTCTTCAACTTTCTTGATCCCGGGAAGGTCACCTTTGCTGAATTCTTTGTATAAGTCCAAAAGGTGTTCTTTGAGGTCTTCAAGATCATCCCCTTGGGTCCAATGCTCCGGATAATCATTGAGGTACCCGAGATACTTCCCGTCTGATTCTTTCCAATGTGTGATTTTTTGTTTCATACAGTTATTCTCCAAGTTATTAAACAGGCAACAATTTAGAGTGCATTGGTTTATTGAAAACCATTATTCCATCAGTACTTCACGACATTTTATGCAATCCGATTAATTGCCGGGTTAATAGCTTCCAACTCTTGGTCTTTTGCGATGAATGTGTTCATGATACCAGGATGTCTGATCTAATCAAAAGGGTGGATCAACCTCATCGGTGAAGAAATCTACAATGCCATGTTCAATTCTGAATTGCATCGAATACGTCCATCCGGCCAAGTTTGGCTAACATCTCTCGCACCTCTATTCCAATCAAGGCACTGTTGGTCGTCTCCCCCCATGCTTCCTGCTCTCTCAAGAGCTTAGGACACATACAAGGACGTCTGTTTTGGGGTGGGGGGGGATGGCGTTACGGAATAGCGGCTTGGATATCTTTGACGTATCGACTTAAGGCTTCGTGAATGACGGGGAAGGCCAACTGGTCCCACGGAATGTCTGGGAGGGAGACGAGCTCGACCTCGAGGCTTTCGGGCCCTGGTTGAAATCCCATGTTTTGGAGATGCGCTCGGTAGACGACATAGACTTGAGAGACATGGGGAAGGCTGAAAATGCCTAAGAGGGAATGAATCTGGATATCGGCATGGGCTTCTTCAAAGGTTTCTCGTGCGGCAGCGTCTTCTGTGCTTTCACCTAATTCCATGAACCCGGCCGGGAAGGTCCAAAGTCCTACTTGAGGTTCAATGGCTCGGCGGCACAGGAGGATTTTGTCTTCCCATTCAGGGATGGTGCCTGCCACGATTTTAGGATTTTGGTAGTGAATGGTGTGGCAAACTTGGCAGACGGCACGCAGGAGTGTTTCACCCTGGGGAATTTTTTGCTCGACGCTGTTCCCGCATTCACTGCAAAAATTGATGGGTGGAAGCATGTGATAAGGAATTTTGGAAGGAAGATCAGACATGACGTTTCTTTTTGCGTATGATACCTGGAATCACGCCTATTTCAAATCATTGTATGATGATTGAATGGGAAGCCCACTTTGTGTCCCGTCCCTCCCTTCGGTAGTTTGTGATTGTGATTTGGCGTATTCCTTTGTTACAGTTGAGCGCCATTTTCGTGGCCGATTAACCCCATTCGTCAACGTGTGACTCAGCAAAGGGACTATACTGGTATGAGTGCGAACGATAAACAAGTTATTTTTTCTTTGATGGGTGTTGGAAGAATTCATCCACCCAAGAAACATGTGCTGAAAGACATTTACCTGTCATTTTATTATGGCGCGAAAATTGGCGTGTTGGGGTTAAATGGGTCGGGAAAAAGTACCTTGCTTCGAATTATTGCAGGTGTAGATACGGACTATGTTGGAGAAGTGACGTTTTCCAAGGGGTATTCCGTGGGCCTGTTTGAACAAGAGCCGCATTTGGAGCAAGGCAAGACAGTCAAAGAAGTGGTGGAGGAAGGACGAGCTGAGGTCGTGCAGTTGCTGCATGATTATGAAGAGATTAGCCAACGATTTGGCGACGATATGAGTCCAGAGGACATGGAGGCCTTGATCGAACGGCAAGGGAAATTGCAGGAGCAGATTGAAGCCGTGAATGGATGGGAATTAGAGCACCAATTAGCTGTGGCCATGGATGCGTTGCGTTGCCCTCCTGGGGATGCCATCGTAGATGATTTGTCAGGGGGCGAACGTCGGCGAGTGGCGCTCTGTCGATTGTTGATTCAAGAGCCAGATATTTTGTTGTTGGATGAGCCGACCAATCATTTGGATGCGGAAACGGTGCAATGGTTGGAGCAGCATCTTCAACAATATAAAGGCACGGTGATTGCCGTCACGCATGATCGATATTTTTTAGATAACGTGGCTGGTTGGATTTTGGAGCTAGATCGCGGGAAAGGCATGCCTTTTCAAGGGAACTATTCTTCCTGGCTCGAGCAAAAGAAAGATCGATTGGCCAAAGAGGAAAAAACAGAATCCAAACGTCAAAAGACTCTTGAACGAGAGTTAGAATGGATTCGTATGTCCCCCAAAGGTCGCCAAGCCAAAGGGAAAGCCCGTATTACACGGTATGATCAATTAATAGGCGAGGAACAAGCCCAGCAGGCGGATGATTTAGAGATTTATATCCCATCGGGCCCTCGGTTGGGTGATGTGGTGGTGGAAGTCGAGAATCTTTCGAAAAGTTATGGCGATAATCTGCTTTTTGAAAACTTGTCGTTTTCATTGCCCAAAGGGGGGATTGTTGGAGTCATTGGTCCAAATGGCGCAGGGAAGTCCACATTGTTTAAGATGATTGCAGGACAGGTGACGCCGGATTCGGGGACATTAGTTCTCGGCGATACGGTCAAGTTGGGCTATGTGGATCAGAACCGTGAGATTGATGGCTCGTTGAACGTGTGGGAATGTATTTCTGATGGCCATGAAGTCGTGATGCTAGGGAAAATCGAGGTCAATTCGCGTGGCTATGTATCCCGGTTCAATTTTTCGGGGTCTGATCAGCAAAAAAAGGTCAAAGATTTATCGGGCGGGGAGCGAAACCGGGTCCATCTCGCGCGTATGCTAAAAGAGGGTGGGAATCTGTTGTTGCTGGATGAGCCGACGAACGATTTGGATGTGAATACGTTGAGGGCACTTGAAGAAGGCTTGGAACATTTTGGAGGCTGTGCAGTCGTGAGTAGCCATGACCGATGGTTTTTGGATCGTATTGCTACGCATATTTTAGCATTTGAAGGAAACAGCCAAGTGGTGTGGTTTGAAGGGAATTATTCCGAGTATGAAGCCCATCGAAAAAAACGACTAGGAAAAGCGGCTGAGCAGCCGCACCAAATCCGTTATCGTAAACTCACGAAATCGTAATGGGATCTATGTCCACTGAATCCCCCAAGCCTTCTTCCGATCCAAAACCGGCTTCTGGCGACGTGGCAGAGTCTGGTAAGTCTCGCGCGGTGATGATCGCGAGAATCGTTGGGATCCTGTGTGTGGCAGGAGGTTTTGTATTAGGTCTTCAAGGGTTGGATACCCCTGATTCCCCACTGCTTCCCACCGCGTTGGGGATGATTGTGGCTGGCATGCTGGCGCAAGTGTTTGCACTGCTGCGATCCTGGTATCTGTCTTCTTAAGGTCCGTAAAGAAAGACATGGCACATGTATACATCTCATCTTCGGCCGATCTTCAATCGAGAAACTCTCAAATTAGCACAACTATTCCTCCTGTTTCTCTCATTCAGATCGACCCAATTTGGCCTCAATCTCAGCATTGTTCTGTACCACGTATTTCTTTACAGACCCTTCACGAAACATAGAGATCAGGAATAGGTTGGGGGTGAATGGTGACCATCGCGTAGTGAAGTGCTGCATGTTCCTACTTGCAATTGGTCTGAGTTCATTCATGATGAGTTGTGCTCCATGGCGAGATACCTATTTTGGCGGTGGTGTTGGCGTGTTGACTCAACCTGAGGTACGAGAAAAGTTAGGCAAGCCACACATTGTGGATGACCCCCTACTATCCGATGAGACGACATGGATATACCGGCAAATCCTTTCTGAAAGTGACTTAGATCCTTGGGGCCTCACAACATTTGGAAAAGAAGCCGGAAGCGTCTTAGGCGGACCCGAGGGAGTCTTACGCGAAAAAGTCTATTGTTATGTGTATACCTTGACCTTCGATAAAGAAGCCGTGCTTCGTCAGTGGAATCGTGAATTGTGTCAAGTTCCGACTCCTCCCAACCCGTTTGAGCAGGATTTTTTAGGGAATTGAAGATTCGATCGCGAGTTCAAGAATATCTGAGCAGTCCTGCATAGCCGGTGCTTCTGGCGTATATTGAGCTGTTCCAAGGTTATGTCCTATGGGTGTCTTTAAAAGTGGCGCGTTTTTTCAGCAATGCTTTTCGGTGCATCCCCTTACCCTCAATCTGAAGTTAGTCACTCCACCTGACCTCATAGGCATTGTGTGCACCAATTGCCGAATGAAACATCGGGTCACCGTCCGACAGCCGCTGCCACAGGAATTAGAGAAAACCAAGAATCATGAGGAAGGGATGCTGTCTCTTCATCGTTGTTTCACAGCGCATTCCGAAGATGTCCGGGTTGCACTGGTGGATGTCGTCAACGATTCAGTAGAATTTCGCTGTCGTCCATGTCGTCGAACCTATGTCCTTGAGGTGGAGTTGATTGAAACGCACCAATCATAAAATGAATCACATGGTATTGAAGGAACATAAGATGGTGAGAGTTTGAGCGGTAGATGGTCAAACGGCCACACCAGATACATCTGATGCAGCCGTTTATGACAAACGGAATGTCTTAGCGGTTTGGCTGAGGCGTATATCGAAGATACGGTTTGACTACCCGATGTCCTTTAGGAAACAAATTGGGGATATCAGCATCGGCCACGGCTGGAGTAATGATGCAATCTTCTCCATCTTTCCAGTTCACCGGGGTTGCTACTTTATATTTCGCTGTTAACTGCAAGGAATCAATCACACGTAGAATTTCTTGGAAATTTCGTCCAGCGGATGCGGGATAGGTTAACGTCAACTTGACCTTTTTATCAGGTCCAATGATAAACACCGAGCGGACGGTCATATTATCCAACGCATTGGGATGGATCATGTCATACAGATTGGCGACCTTCTTCTCGGGGTCAGCAATAATCGGATAGGTGACCGTACAGCCTTGGGTCTCATTAATATCGTTGATCCATCCTTTATGAGAGTCGATGGGGTCGACACTGATAGCCAAGACTTTCACGTTGCGTTTTTTGAAATCTTCGGTGAGTTTGGCCATGGCCCCGAGTTCAGTCGTGCAGACAGGGGTGTAGTCTTTGGGGTGTGAAAAGAGAATGCCCCATCCATCGCCCAACCATTCATGAAAGTTCACAGTGCCTTGGGTGGTTTCTGCGGTAAAATTCGGTGCTTCATCTCCAAGCCGTATTGCCATGATGCCCCTCTTTTCTGTTATGAAAACAGTGAATAAAGTAACTCTACGTTGAAGCAATCCATTGAAAATAGTTGAATAGAAGTCTAAGACAATTTCCTGGAGATGGTCAACACAAGGTAGGGTGAAGGATGGTTGCCAGGAAAGTTTCTGGATTGTACATAAATCAACTTTGGTATGTTGACGTTTGATCAAAATCATTCAAAGCGTCCCTGCCCTCTCCAATCAAGGGCAAGGAGCGATGAAAACATGGGTGGCAGTTAAGACCTGATTATTATGTTGATATCCACAATGGGAGAGGAAGGTAAGGCATGACGGAATCTGCATTACAAGTAGCTGTAGTTATGGGGAGTAAATCTGACTGGGATGTTATGCGGTTGACCAGTGAGACGCTCACGAAACTCACTATCTCGCACGAAAGTAAAGTGTATTCTGCCCACCGGGCACCTGATGCGTTGGCTGAGTATATCGCACAGGCTGAAACGCGAGGTGTTCAAGTTTTTATTGCAGGTGCCGGAGGCGCAGCACATTTAGGAGGGGTGATTGCGGCGAAAACCCAATTGCCGGTCTTAGGGGTCCCAATGCAATCCAAAGCCTTGCAGGGTCTCGATTCACTGTTGTCTATTGTGCAAATGCCCAAAGGCATTCCAGTCGGTTGCTTGGCGATTGGAAGTGCTGGTGCGGTGAATGCGGCCTTGCTGGCTGCAGCAATCTTGGCCTTAGCCGATCCAGATTTAGCGCAGCGGTTACGGGCGTACCGGGAAGAGCAGACTCGAGCAGTTTTAGCCGACCAGTTATAGCTATAGCCGTAGGTCCCTTCCTTCAATTCCTTTTTCATTCCCGAGATGACATGAGTAGCGTTGCTCGCAACGGGGAGGGGGGGATATCATAGTGTACTATTGTGATTACATTTCCATAGACAGCATTCTCATTACCAAAAGCATCATCCTGATCGGTTCAACTATTGGATAGAGCCACGGATTATGCCCTATAGGTTAGTGTTGGATGTTCAATTTTCTTGTTGCATCAGCTCAAAACGAGGGACGAATTGTCCCTCGACCTCGACGTTCCCCTGAAACATTTCCAAGGGTCTAACCCACAGCCCACGTTTTCCGTATAGGGCGCGGTAGACGACTAAGGCCTCTTCGGTTTCTGAATGTTTGGCGACACCGATGACCTGATATGTGCTTCCTTTGTAATGACGATAGGTGCCTGTTGGAATCATGAATGTCTCCATTTGAGAGGAATATCTTTTCGGGTTACGTTTCCATTCTGAACGGTGAACCTGTGTAATTAGTGTGGGTGTTGCTGACGATAGCTGTGAAGGGCAATGCTGGCAGCCACCGTCGCATTCAATGGGATAGATGCATGAATTTGGGAAATGCGCAATCGTTGCGAATACGGCAATGAAGGAATTCCCATGCCTTCTTCGCCAATAAGCAGACGGATGTGTTGGGGCCAGGATAGGGTGGCAATATCGTCGCCCTGCATATCCAAAGGGGTAATCCATTTCACTATTTCCGGATTATGCAATTCCGAAACTGAGCATCCTTGGCTGAGTGATTGAGAAAAGACGGCTCCGCTGCTGGATCGAATCACCTTAGGATGGAAGGGATGGACAGCTTCACGAAGCAGAATCACGGTCCGTACGCTGAAGGCCCAGCATGAGCGAAGCAGTGCTCCTAAGTTTCCTGGGTCGCCAATGGGGCAGAGTATTTCCAATCCCAGGGGAAGTTGCGTCAGATCAAAAATTGGTATCGAAGGAGTTGGGTAGACGAGTAAAGGTTCGTCGATCCCGAAGACATCTAATTCATGAAAGAGCTCCGTAGAGAGTGTGAAGCAGGTTCCATGAGAGGACAGTTCTTCTCTATCCACATACGATGAGGGACAGATGATTTCGCAGATGGATGTTTCTGAATCCCGTATGCGTTCCTTCAGAAGTGTTGATCCGGATACCAGACATTGTTGATGGGTTTTGACTCCTTGAGATTCACGTAATGAGAGCCAACGCTTAAAGTGACGGTTGTGTCGGCTGGAGATGAGGCAAGATTCAGTCATCAGAATGTACAAGCTGAGGATGGTTGAGGTTGTCGAGAGCCGACAGTTTGGTCATGAGAAGTATAGGCGAACATGATTCTTGTCAGAGATCATAGCAAATCGCGTTTAAGAGACCTACAGGGAGTCTCTTCCAATATGAAATGAGTCTGAACGGGGGGCGTGTTTCCAACATGAAATGAGTCTGAAGCCGGACTGAGATTCGGGCATGA